>DATCIL010000028.1:0-19636 GCA_036507795.1 Anaerolineales bacterium
GGATCCGGTTCCAGTTTGGCGCGGAGGTTCTTAACGTGAGCGTCAATGGTGCGCTCGTAGCCTTCGTAAGCCGCACCCTGGGCTGCCTCCAGCAATTGCAGGCGGGTGAAGGCCCGGCCGGGTTGCTCAGCCATTGCGACTAAAAGGTTAAACTCGGTTGGAGTCAGATCAATTTGTTGCACCAGGCGCGTCACCGTATGCGCCTGGCGGTCAATTTCCAGATCGGCCACCCGCAGCATTTCATTTTCCGCTGGGCCGCTGCCCGTGCGCCTCAGCAGAGCTCGGACCCGGGCGAGCACGACGCGTGGGGAGAAGGGTTTGGTGATGTAATCATCGGCCCCCAGCTCCAGTCCGATCAGCTCGTCCATCTCGTCCACGCGGGCGGTCAGCATGATCAAAGGTGTATCTGCCCTGCGCCGGATCTCCCGGGCCACGTCCAAGCCATCCATGCCCGGCAGATTGAGATCCAGTATGACCAGATCGGGTCGCTTATGCTGCCAGGTCGACAAGCCCGTATCGCCGCGAAAAGCGGTCAGAACATGATAATTTGCCTGCTCCAGGTAGGAGCGCAGCACTTTGACCAGCTCGGGTTCGTCCTCAATGATTAAGACCGTTGGCATGTTATCTTGAAGTAACGGGCTATAGTTCAGGCGGTTGCGATTGAGAGTTGAATGTTGAAAATTGAAGGTTAAAGAATATCCGCGATTATAAACGGAAAAGCGGGCGGTGAGGAGGCACCGCCCGCTTTAAATTGCCGTTCACTCACTTTTCGCTTCTTACTGACCATTCCAGCGGAAGCCGCCTCCCCGCATGCCGAACCCGCCTGGCCCAGTGCCATCGCAGTGCCCAGAGCCCGGGCCGGAGCTATTGGCCCACATCTGGTTCATACGGCTCTGCATCCAGTCCGCCTGTTCCTGGGTGACTACGCCATCGGCAACCGCCTGACTGAGGGCAGTCGCGCGGGCCTCGATCATCAGTTCACGGAATTGCTCGGCGGTGTAGCCTTCCGCCTCGGCGACCTCGAACAGAGTTTCGCCAGCGGCGAGGCGCTCTTCCAAGTCGCCAGCGTCCAGACCCAGAGCCTCGGCAAAGGCGTTTATCATGTACTCGTGCAGTGGGCCGTAGCTGCCGGCGGCGGCCTGGCCGCGGAATCCGCCGCCCATCATGCCCGGCCCGTGCATCCCGCCGCCAAAGCCGGGACCGAAACCACCGTACGGGGAATTGGGAGATGGCGGAGTTTGCGTCTGGGCGTACACCAGCCCGGCCGCTCCGAGAGCGATCACAACCGCTCCGATTGCAGCACCAATCACGAAAATTTTCTTCATTGCTAGACTCCTTCAGTTATCTTATTGGCACCTTCCCCGGCATCTTCCCGGAAGGTTCAACCTTCCGGGAAGATGCCGGGTGCAGCCCTGTTGAACATCTGCTCTAAGGATATCTAAGAGTTGTGAAGAAGTTGTGAATATGGGCTGAAGGAGTTGTGAATGTTTAATTGGGGGTTACTCTTCCCCTGCTAACAAACGTACTCGCTCCCAGGGCGGCAATTTGGACTCTTCCGCCAGGATGCTACGCAGCTCGAAGATCTGATCCCTTAGCACAGCCGCTTTCTCAAACTCCAGATTCTGGGCGGCTTGCTTCATCTGCTTTTCAAGTTCGGCAATCACCCGCTGCAATTCGTTTTTGGGAAGACCGGCGGCGCCCCTGACCCGGTACTCTGCTTGCGGTTCGGCCACGGCGCGCACGGCCATCTGGTCGGTAAGATCTCGCACCGCTTTCATGATGCTGACCGGTTCGATGCCGTGCTCCTGGTTGTATGCCACCTGCTTGGCGCGCCGGCGGTCGGTCTCGTCAATCGCGCTGCGCATGGCTTCGGTGACCTTATCGGCGTACATGATCACTCTGCCACGCACGTGCCGGGCGGCCCGGCCGATGGTCTGGATGAGAGCCGTCTCCGAGCGCAAAAAACCCTGTTTGTCGGCGTCCAGGATGGCAACCAGGGAAACTTCCGGCAGGTCCAGGCCCTCCCGCAGCAGGTTAATACCCACGACCACATCGAACACGCCTAAACGCAGATCGCGGAGGATGCCGACCCGTTCCAGGGTGTCGATCTCTGAGTGCAGGTAATGCACCTTGACGCCCATTTCCATCAAGTAATCGGATAGTTTCTCCGCCATACGTTTTGTCAGGGTGGTCACAAGAGTGCGTTCACCGCGCTCGACACGCTGGTGGATCTCGCCAATCAGATCGTCTACCTGACCTTCAACAGGGCGGACTTCGACCTCCGGATCGACCAGGCCGGTGGGGCGGATGATTTGTTCCACCACCTGGTTGGCGCGCCCTAATTCGTAAGGACCTGGTGTGGCCGACGTGTAGATGGTGAAGCCCATATGCTCTTCGAACTCGTCAAAAGTCAGCGGGCGGTTGTCCAGGGCGGAGGGCAGCCGGAAACCATAGTCCACGAGGGTTTCCTTACGAGAGCGGTCGCCGTTAAACATGCCGCGCACCTGGGGGATCGTCATATGGGACTCGTCGATGACCAGCAGGTAATCCCCGGGCAGATAATCCATGAGCGTCCAGGGCGCCGAGCCGGCTCGCCGCTGGTCGAGATGTCGAGAGTAATTTTCAATTCCGGAGCTATAGCCAACTTCTCGCAGCATCTCCAGATCGTAGGAAGTACGCTGTTCAAGCCTTTGCGCTTCAAGGAGTTTCCCTTGTGACCTAAGAAATGCCAGCCGTTCTTCCAGTTCAGCCTCGATATCGGAAATCGCCTTGCGCAGTTTTTCCTCCTCCGTGATGAAGTGCTTGGCGGGGTAAATCGCAACCGCCTCCATCTCCCGGCGCAGCTCCCCAGTAACTGCGTGGAATTCAACGATGCGTTCGATCTCATCACCAAAAAAGGTGATGCGGTAGCCGAAACGGTCCTGGTAGGCTGGAATGATTTCCAGAGTGTCCCCGCGCACCCGGAAGGTTCCTGGGCGCAGCTCCAGGTCGTTTCGCTCATAGTGACTTTCCACCATCTGCCGGAGCAAGGCGTTGCGTCGATATACGTTACCGCTCTTCAAGTTAATCACCACCCGGCCGTAGGCTTCCGGGCTGCCCAGACCGTAGATGCAGGAGACCGAGGCGACGATGACGACATCCCGCCGGGACATCAGGGCGGTTGTGGCTGCCAAACGGAGGCGTTCGATCTCCTCGTTGATGTCGGTTTCCTTTTCAATGTACAGGTCGTGACGCGGCACGTAGGCTTCTGGCTGGTAGTAATCGTAGTAAGAGACGAAGTACTCGACGGCGTTGTCCGGGAAGAAGTCTCTAAACTCAGCATACAGCTGGGCCGCCAGGGTTTTATTGTGGGCCATCACCAGGGTTGGCTTCTGAACCTGTTCAATGACCGAGGCAATTGCATAGGTCTTGCCCGTGGCGGTTGCGCCCAGCAGCACCTGGTGTCTATCACCGCGTTCAATCCCGGCGATCAGCTGCCGGATCGCTTCCGGCTGGTCGCCAGTGGCTTTAAATGGAGCTTTGAGTTCGAATCTCATAATCAGGTATTATAACAAATGTTCTAGGAAATTCTCAATGAGAAAAGGTTATCAGCGGGTTGGATCGGGTGGAAATGTATCGTGTGGGGCCTGCCAGTCGGTGATGTTCACGCCCGGAGTTGTCTCACCGGAATTCACGACCACATCGGTGAGATCATGATTGCTGTTAGCATATGCCCCGGCTCTGCCTTCTCCGTCATAAGCCACCAGGTGATAGGTTCCGGGCGGCAGATCGGTTAGCGTATAGGTAGTTTGTCCCGGCTGTGTATATACCCAGTACCAGTATTCGGTGTCCTGGCTAAAGGCTACGACCCGCAGACCGGGGCTTTCCTGGCCTTCGATATAGGAAATGCTGCCATTGACATTTCCGGTCAGCTCGGTGCGTTCGGCCCCAGGCGGGTAAGGCACGTTGAACGGTCCGGCAAACCAGTCGCAGATATCGATTCCATCCCGGACTTCTCTCTGTTCCACGGTAAAGGCCAGGACAGAATGGTCCTCACACTCTGTACCCATCCCGCACGGCACTGCGCGCGAATACAGGCCACCGCGCGAAAAGTCTTTCAACCAGGCGTACGCGATGTAAGTACCCGGTTCTACATCTGTTTCGTAACTGGTCTGACCCGGATCGATGCCGATTTCCACCAGATTTTCGTTGTCCGTTTCCTCGAGGTAGACGGTCATCTCCGGGATTTCGCCGTCTGGAAAGCAGATATTGCCGGTAACATTGTTCGGTGGCATGGTTGGTGAGGGACTCGCCGTGGGTGTGTGGGAGGGAGAGGGGACCGGGGTGCTCGTGTCCGCAGCTTCGATGGTCTCGCTGGGCGCCGGGGTAATTGCAGGCAGCGATGAGTCCGGCGCCTGAGTCGTGGGCACAGGCGAGGCAGTGTTCGCCGGCGGAGAATTGGAGGGAATGGTTGTGGACGGAGCGTCGCAGGAGGCGGTCACTAACACCAGCAGGATAGTTGTTTTGAAAATTGATTGAAATCGCATGGGATCTCCCTGAGCCTGGAGGTTGAGTCCCGGGTGCTCATGAAGTAGAAGCCAGTTTCCAATCGGTGGGAATTCAAACCCCTGGCTTCGAATTGGCTCGAAGGTATATTGGGTTGCTGTAGATCCAGCCTCTCTGGCTTCCCAAGAAGTTAATGAATACTTCTACGCGATAAACGCCCGGCTCGCTGGTGATGTGCGTACAGGTTTCCCGGTTCTGCCACGTCTGGATCACTTTCCCGTCTTTTAGCAGGCGGCAATCGGCCCGGCGCGGCAGGCGGATTTGGAGCGTAACGCCTGTCCCAACGGGAATTTCATCTCCCATCCAGGCCGTCTCTTCTTTCCCTTTGGCTGTAAATCGAAAACCTCGGGTGCTGGCCGGCAAATCATAGCCGATGAACGCATGACCCTGGGCAAGGGCGTCAAGGATCTGGCGGCGATCAGCGCTCTCGTCCCCGCTGAGCGGTTCCACGAGCAAAATGTGGGTATTGATCGCACGGAAGTGAAATTCGTACGGAAACAGAGTGCGCTTTAGAGGCCCCATGCTGGCTGGCAGGGCATGTGCATCCGAGCCACCGATGGCCACTATTTTTCGACCCCGGTCGAGCAACTCGTCCCACTTTCGCAGAGTTTCGTCGAAAGGGGCGTGAGCGATGCGTTCCGGGTTGTAAGCATAGTACAGGGCATACAAGCGGCTTTTCAGCAGAGATTTGAACTCTGACATGCCATTCCATAGCTCGATGCCGTCAAAGCCCTGAACATTCCATGAGACCCAGGAGATATCTGGCTCGCCAAAAGCTGGGGCTGCCGGATCAACCGGATGAGCGATAAAGGATAGCCCGCCAGCCTGTTCCACTGCATCGATCAGGCGCTGCGGATCCTCTGCCATCGGGGCTAATTCGCGATTGGCGCCAAAGACCAGCAAATGATTTTTCTGGGGCTCTCTCGACGGGTCGTGGATTTCCTCGCCGATCAGCATCAACACCCGCCGGTCTCCATTTTGATGGTAGCCGCCGGGACCCTTGACCCACACGTTATGATCGGTGACGATGACGGCATCTACCCCGGCTTTTAGGGCTGCTTCAGCGATCTCGCCATGCGTACCATGGCCATCCGAGTACGGCGTATGCATATGTAAATTTACGACGATTTCGTGCATCTAATTGACTTAACCCATTGCGAACGGTATAATCCGCCTGCCAAATTCCACCAGCAAGCAATTTCACCCGGAGGTAAGTGTGGAAGTATATCTCGACATCGCACTGATTATAACGTCAATTGCCCTGATCGCAAGCGTGATCCTACAAAGTAAAGGCGCAGGGCTCGGAGGGCTGACCGGCGCCGATACCGGCAGCATTTTTACCGCTCGCCGCGGCATTGAAAAGACCCTGTTCCGCATCACGATTGGTCTAAGCGTTGTCTTCTTTCTCTTAGCAATTGCTACTGTTGTTATATCTGGCTAAGCTGGCTAGAGAAGGGCGCTCCTGGCCGTCTTGTTTGGGAAGCCAAAAGGCGACTCGCGGCTACGGCCGGAGAGCGCCCTTTTTGTTTTCGCTATGAAAAGATTCCGCTGGCAAATCCTGATTGTTTTACTGGCACTGGCAGCGATCGCCGTTCTGCTCCTTGGCCAGCAACCTGTGCTGCAGCCAATTGCACCTGAAGTCAAACCCGCTACAGGTGGGATTTACACAGAAGCCATGGTCGGGTCTTTGAGCAGGCTCAACCCTGTACTCGATTTTTATAACCCTCCCGATCGCGATCTGGATTATTTGCTTTACAGCGGTTTGCTGCGTTTTGACGCCCGGGGATTGCCCCAGCACGATCTGGTCGAATCCATGGGCATCACGCAGGATGGGAAGATTTATAATTTATCCCTGCATAAAGATGCCGTCTTTCACGATGGGGAACCGCTTACCAGCGAGGATGTGCTCTTCACCATCGATTTATTGCGGAATGAAGACCTCCCGGTTCCCGACGACGTCAGGGACCTTTGGATGGAGGTTGATGCTGAGGCATTCGATGAATACACGCTGCAGTTTCGCCTGCCAGAGTCATTTTCCCCCTTTCTGGACTATCTGACCTTTGGGATTCTTCCTGAACACCTCTTGGGCGATTTGAACGCGGAGGAACTGATCAACGCGCCGTTCAACCTGGAGCCGGTTGGAAGCGGACCTTATCGCTTCGACCGGCTGATCATCCAGGATGGGGCGATGGTTGGGATCTCCCTGGCGAGGTTTGATGATTATTATAGGGAACCGCCCTTTGTAGAGCAGATGATCTTCCGGTTTTATCCGGACTCCCAGAGCGCATTGCAGGCTTATCAGGCCGGCGAGGTGGAGGGCATCAGCCGGGTCAACTCAGAAGTGCTGCCTGCCGCTCTTAAAGAAGTAGCGCTCAACCTTTATACCGGCAGGCTACCTGAACTCACCTTGATTTTACTTAATCTAGACAATCCCGAGCTGCCCTTTTTCCAGGAGGCCGAGATTCGCCGCGCCCTTTTGATGGGATTGAACCGGCAGAGGATGATCGATATATCATACGCTGGCCAGGCGATCGTCGCCGACGGGCCGATCTTCCCAGGAACCTGGGCTTTTTACGATGGGATTGAGCACATTGATTACAATCCTGAGCAAGCCGTGGAAGCGTTAAGAGACGCCGGCTACACGATCCCAGCCGAAGGAGGCAGTGTGCGGACCAAGGAGGACACCGAGCTGGCCTTCGAACTGCTGTATCCGGATGATCCGCAGCACACCGTTTTAGCCGAGGCGATCGCACGGGATTGGCAGCGACTTGGCGTCGGAGTTGAGCTACAGCCGGTTTCTTATGAAGAATTGGTCGGCGATCATTTAGAACCGCGTATTTTCCAGGCGACCCTGGTCGATATCAACCTGGCGCGCTCTCCTGATCCAGACCCGTATCCCTTCTGGCACCAATCTCAGACTTCCAGCGGTCAGAATTACAGCAAGTGGGACGATCGCCAGGCGAGCGAGTACCTGGAACAGGCGCGCGTTACGGTGGACCTGACCGAGCGGACGAGGCTCTACCGCAACTTCCAGGTTCGCTTTGTTGACGAGCTGCCAGCGCTGCCGCTCTTTTATCCGGTTTATACTTATGCCGTCGACGAGCGCGTACAGGGTGTGACCATCGGACCGCTTTTGGATACCAGCGATCGCTTCACAACGATCACGGATTGGTTCCTGGTGGCCAGCGCTGCCCGGGAAGACGTCACTCCGACGACTGGCAGCGAGCCGGTCAGCCTGGAGGAGCCGGCTGCAACGCCGTAGAACGTGAGACGTGAAACGTAAAACGTGAAACGGGAGGCGTAATGCGTACCTCGAGGAGGAATCGGGCGGGATAAGCAATACGGAATACGCAGTACGCAGTAGCAGTACGTCCCTACTGTGCCCGTGCTCCGTCTCGTTAGGGCTCGAGAGCGTAGAGCCGCCGGTAAATGCTGAAGATCTCGTAAATCCTTTTAATGTATGTACGGGTCTCGTCGAAACGGATGATCTCGACGAACAAGTCCGGGTCCGCCGGCGACATTCCCTTCCAGGTGTTGGCGTTGCCCGGACCACCGTTGTAAGCCGCGAGGGTTGCATACAGGTCGCCGCCGAAAAAGGCACGCTGCCGGTCCAGGTATTCCACGCCTAACGCAATGCTGACAACTGGGCGGTAAAGGTCGTCTTCGGTATATCCTTCAGGCCAACCCAGACGCGCGGCGAGCTCCGCCCCCGTGCTGGGGATAATCTGCATTAATCCGCGTGCTCCGGCGGATGAGCGGACAAATCCTTCAAACAGGCTTTCCTGGCGCATCACACTGAAGAGGAATAATGGGTGGAAATCATATTCCTGTGCCAGCGAGATTACCTCATCTCTGAAGTAGGCGCCGAAGCGCAGATGGTTGAAATAGACCGGCGCGCTCATCGTTTCGGCATCGTCCATACCGGCCAGTTCCAGAACCTGGCGAGCTGCGAAAATCCCCGAGCGGTAGAGACCAATTTCTATCAGGTGATTTGCCAGCCGGTAGCTACTGGCCGGGTCGGACTGGATGGATGTGCGGAAATCTTCGAATTCCTGCCTGGACTCATCATACAATCCCAGCTGCCACAACTCGTTCCCCCTCTGAAAGCGCGGGTCGTCGGAGAGAGAACCAGGACCGGACAAATCGATATCTTCCGGCAGGTTGAAAACCGTGCGCATCCACGCTTCGGCTTCGGCTCGTTCGGATTTTGGATCAAAGGAGAGAACATACTCTTGGGGTGGGGCAAAAGGTGGTACCCCGGCGACCAGGTCCCGCGCCCGCTCGCTGTAGTATCCGGTTGGATCCACGGCGGCCGCCTCCTCCCAGGCAGCTCGCGCCGTATCGCTTTCTCCCTGGGCTTGCAGGCATTTGGCGCTCCAGAAAGTGGCCGCAGATTTTTCGCTGAGATTTCTGGCCAGGGGCAGGGCTTGCTGGAAGAGAGCATGCGCGGCGCGATAATCCTCCCTGCGGTAACGAGTGATGCCCGCCAGGAACAGGGCGCGGAAAGCCTGGTCGGATCTAGAGTACTCCAGCCCGACCTGCTCCCAGATGCTGGCGGCGCGCTGCAGCCGGCCGGCGCGTTCGTGAACACTTCCGGCATCAAAGAGAAATTCAGCCGCCCGTGCGTGAAGGGGCGCCTCTTCCACGAATTCGACCAGAGTCTGCGCGGCCTGGGTATATTGGTCCAGATGGAACCATTGGGTAAAGGCTTTCATCTCCCAGGCTTTATCCCAATAGGGCGAGTCGGGAAATTCATCAATTATCTGGTCCCAGGCCGCGATCGCCTGCTGATGCACTCCCAATCCGTTGAAGGAGAGCCCCTTGAAGTAGTGGCCAATGGCCAGGTCTTCCGGTTCACTTTGCAAGTAACGGTCAAAAGCAGCCAGGGCGACCCCGTACTCACCGGCATAGTAGTCGACCAACCCTCGATCCAATTCGTCAACCGGAACGCCGTCGGTGACTAACGTCAGAAGGGCGGTGTATGCATCGCCCGCTTGGGGGAAGTTTTCAACAGCATCAAGATAGGCTTCGTAAGCTGGCTCCATTTGTCCTGTCTCCGCATAGGCTCGCCCGATCAACACGTCCATCTGCGCCTTGACTGTATCGCTGGTAGTCCTCTCGTAAATATCTCGATATCCAATAATGGCGGTGGTATAGTCCCCTGCCATGGCATAGGCTCGGGCGATTTTGATATCGAGAGAGAGGTCCCCATTCAAGCGGGGAGACTGCAGGGCGTTCTGGTATTGCCGGATTGCTTCCGCATATTCACCAGCTGAAAGAAGGGCATCGCCGATGCGATCGTAAACGTAACTATCGATGATGCCAGGACGAAGTTTAAGGTATTGGCGGTACGCTTCGCCGGCTTCAATGGGCCGGTCCAGAGCCGATAAAACTTGCGCCAGGAGGAAAAAAGCCTCGGCAGTGTGAGGGGAATCGGGATGATCGTCGACCAGCACTTCCAGGGTTTCGCTGGCGAGTTCGTATTCTCCATCCAAATAATAGGTCCGGCCAATTCCCACCAGCGCGGCTGCCAGTACCTCTGCATCCGGATTATCTGCCAGCGCTGTGCGATATTCTACCAGCGCTTCATCCCAATCACCATGAAAGATGGCTTGATCTCCCCTGGTAACCCGCGCGGCAGGCAGTGGCGTTGGAGTGGGCGTGGGCGTCGGCGTGCTGGTGGCGGTAGGAGTCACCGTAGGCGAGGGCGTCAAAGTCGGCGTTGGAGTTTGCCGGAAAGGTAGATTGTTCACCAGGTTGCAAGCCAGTGAAAATGAACCCAGCAGCAGGACCAGCATTAATTTTCTCAGAATTTCCACGCGGGTGACTATACACTACAGGCGAGGCAAATGTCAATATGAAAATTGACGGTTTTTAATCCTTACAATATAATCGGGATTATCCAATTTGAGGTAACAGAGGTCCTGGGGGTATCTAGTCAGGAGGTTCAAATGCAGGATGATGCCGAGGCCCCAGCGCGGTATTCCGTAGATCAAGAGCGGTTGGAGCACTTGCGGTCGGCCTGTGGTTCAGGGCCGGTCCTCATCCTGACCCACGACAACCCGGACCCCGACGCACTCGCTTCAGGCAAGGCTTTGGCGTTCCTGCTCAAGCAGGCCTGGGGGATACAGGCACGGCTGGTTTACAGCGGGGTCGTTGCGCGCGCCGAGAACCGCGCCTTACTATCTGAATTGGCTCCAGAGTGGGAATATGTAAACCTGTTGGTAAACTTGAGCAGTTATTCAGCTGTCGCCCTGGTGGATACCCAGCCTGGAGCCGGCAACAATATCCTGCCGCTCGATTTTGTCCCCCAGATCGTTTTCGATCACCATCATCCTTTGCGTGAAGGACTTTCCCTGGTCCGGTTTGTGGATGTCCGACCGGATCTTGGCTCGACGGTAAGCCTGATCTATCAATACCTGGAATCTGCCGCAATCACGCCCGATGGCGACCTGGCTACTGCCATGTTTTATGGCTTACAGACCGATACCCTGGGCCTGGCGCGCAACGCTACTCCCCTTGACATCATAATTTATACCAAATTGTTGGGTTGGCTTGACCGCCAAAAGCTGGTCAAAATCGCGCAAGCCGGATTGTCGCGTGTCTATT
The DNA here is from genome assembly GCA_036507795.1 of Anaerolineales bacterium. GTDB lineage: Bacteria > Chloroflexota > Anaerolineae > Anaerolineales > UBA4823 > DASQQR01. The sequence continues at coordinate 11,155 of DATCIL010000028.1, forward strand.
TTCGCGCCTTCAGCAAGGGGTTGAACGCCACCCGCATTTTTGGAAAATCCATCGTCGCAGATTTGGGAAAACTCCATCGCCCTGATCTGCCTGCGGAGATGGCCGATTTGTTGATCCGCCTGGACGGCATCCAGGCTGCGCTCTGTACGGGCTACCATAACGCTACTCTTTATCTTTCCCTGCGCACCGCGATTGGTAAGGATGCCGGATCCATGGTGCAAGAGATTATTCTTCCCCCCGGCAAAGCCGGAGGGCACGGCACCATCGCCGGCGGGCAAATTCCATTGGATGGAAAGAATGCAAAATCCGTAGCAATGGAGCTGGAGCGCCGCTTCCTGAACTTGATGGGTGAATCCGCAGTCGAAGGCGAGCCACTCTTAGGCGATCAGGCAATGGCGATTGAAGACAATCGCTTGGGTAATCAGACAATCAGGCAATCAGGAGAATAGGGACAGAATTCCTGCAGTTCGAAGAGCATCTGATAAAGATGGATATACGTTGGCGCCGGCGGACTCTAGGGCGCGGCGCTTTTTGGGGTCTGAGGTGATCCCATTCAGTTCCACGTCTAAGTAAACATGATGCTTTCGCAACGCCTTTTGGGCAGCTGCCAGGCTCTTCAGTCCCGCCGAAGTGTCCTCAAATATTACTCCCTGCGCTCCATTCAGTCGCTTCCACCCTCCATCGTCATCATCGTCTTTCACCAGCCGTGCGCTGGTAATCAAGGCTTCTTCCAGGGGATCATTTAGAGCCAGACGTAGCGCCGTCAGAGCGTGTACGGGCGAGGGTTTGGCAAAAGAGCGTGGGTTGATCCCCCATTTTTGCCCCAGCCAGAGCAGACCTCCATAACCGGCGATCGGTGCTTCGCCCAGCCCGGCGTGCTGGGCGCCGAGCTCGGCCTCAGGTGTGCTGAAAACCTGGTGGCCCGGGGACTGTGAGGGACGCAGGGTTAGAACTGCGGCGGCGCGCTCCTTGTGGACCAGCCACTGCCTTAACTCGGCTTGCTCAATTGGCGATAAATTTGGCCGGTCGAAGCGCAAAAGGTAGCTATCCGTGTTCAAAGCCGCCGGGTAGGAGTAGACTTCAGCGTAGATCTGGCTTCCCAGCACGAATTCCTGAAAGGTGCGGTGGAGGAGGGACTGCTCCGCGGCAGTGGCATTTCTGATGAGGTTTTGTAGCGAACGCACCTGACCAGGCGACAGATCCGGCGCCTGTTCGATTACGGCCGTCTCGATCCTTTGTAAGGCAGTCAATTCCGTTGAATTGATCTTATCGAGCGAATGGGCAAAGGCTTCAAAATCCGGCGCATTCAAGCCTGGACTGGGCTCGCAGCATGGCGCCAGGTTGGCGGGAAAGGCGATTTCTGCGTTCTGCTGCCAGCGCCTGACCAGCATCAAGGCCGCGCATGCTGCTGCCGATTCCCACTCGCTTGAAATCCCGGCCGCCTCAAATGCGACGATGTCTTCTGGGCGAACCTCCACTTTCTGGAAACCCAACGAACGTCCGATTTCCTTGACCGTATCGACGAGGGCGCGGTGGTAGCCCTGCGGGTCCAGGAGCACGCCATCCATGTCCAAAAGCAGGATGATCATGGCGTTTGATTCTCGCCGTGCCGGCGAGCCAGTTCATCTTCGACTTGCTGAAGGCTTAATCCGCGGAAAGAAAGCAGCACCAGGCTATGATAGAAGAGATCGGCTATCTCCTCAATAACTCGCCGGTCGCCCTGGTCTTTGGCTGCCAGCAAAACTTCAATTGTCTCCTCCCCGATCTTTTGCAGAATCGAATCTTCACCGGCTTCGATCAGCTGTAGCGTATACGATCCGGGCCGGGGATTAGCTTTGCGATCCTCGATAATCGCGAATAATTTCGGCAGCATGGTTAAGCTCCTTAGTGGTGCAGGATTTAAACACGAAGTACACGAAAGAAACAGCTGCGCTCGCCGGTGTGACAGGCTGGACCGGCAGGTTTGACCTTCAGGAGCAATGTGTCGGCGTCACAATCCACCAGGATGGCCTGCACGTGCATCACATTGCCGGAGGTGGCGCCTTTGTGCCAGAGTTCCTCCCGGCTGCGGCTCCAAAAGTGCGCCTGCCCGGTCTCCCGAGTACGCTCGAAGGCCGCCGCGTTCATCCAGGCAACCATCAAAACCTCACCGGTGCCCACATCCTGGACCACGGCTGGAATCAAGCCTTGTTCATCATATTTAAGTCCGTACATCCTTCCCTTCCTGGCTACTCCATATTGCGTGGTGCGTATTGCGTACTTCGTCTTCGGCTCGATCTTCTTTGCATTACGCATTACGAATTACGGATTACGTCTTCACGATTCACGGCCTCACCGCTACGCCCCTCTCCACCAAATACCTCTTCACTTCTCCAACGGTTAAGTGGTTATCATGAAAAAGGGAGGCCGCCAGGGCCGCATCAGCCTTTCCTTGGGTGAGCACTTCGCCAAAGTGCTCCACGCGACCCGCTCCGCCGCTGGCGATCACCGGCACGTTCACCGCCTTGGCCACAGCTCGCGTCAATGCCAGGTCATATCCCTGCATGGTCCCGTCGGCATCCATGCTGGTCAGCAGGATCTCCCCTGCGCCGGATGACACCCCTTTCTGCGCCCATTCGAGGGCGTCCAGGCCGGTAGGGGTGCGCCCGCCATGTACGTAAACCTCCCACCGCCCGTCTTTTCTGCGCCGGGCATCGATCGCCAGAACGATGCACTGGCTGCCGAAGCGTTCCGCGCCCATGGCCAGGATCGCTGGATCCTTCACCGCCGCGGTATTGATGCTGACTTTGTCAGCGCCTGCCAGCAAAATCGTGCGGATATCTTCCACGATTCGGATGCCGCCTCCCACGGTCAAAGGCAGGAAGACCTGGTCGGCCACCTGCCGTACCATTCCGGCAGTAGTATTGCGCCCTTCCGGGCTGGCGGTGATATCAAGGAAGACCAGCTCGTCGGCGCCCATTTGATCATAAAGGCGTGCCTGTTCCACGGGGTCACCGGCGTCCCGCAGATTAATGAAGTTGATGCCTTTGACCACCCGGCCATCCTTAACATCCAGGCAGGGGATGATTCGCTTGGCTAACATTCCAGGGCCTCCTTCAGGGTGAATCTCCCTTCATACAGCGCCCGCCCCACCACCACGCCGCTTAAATTCGCCTGGCGCGCTTTGCGGATATGCGCTAAAGCATTCACCCCTCCCGCGGCGATCACCGCCAATCCCGTTTCGCGAGACAGGCGCGCGCTGGTTTTCACGTCTACCCCCTGACCGACCCCATCGCGGGAAATGTTCGTGAAAATGACGGTCCGCACGCCAGATTCGCTCAACCGGCCGGCAAACTCGAAGGGGTCCAGGTCCGTCTCCGCCTGCCAGCCCTGCACCCGCACCTTTCCATGCCGGGCGTCAACGGCCACCGCGATAGCTTCTGCGCCAAAGCGCGCCACAGCCCTTTGGACCAGATCGGGAGCGGAAACTGCCAACGTGCCCAGAATCACGCGGCTTACCCCCAGAGAGAGCAGGCGTTCGACGTCTTCCAGGCTTCTCAGCCCACCCCCGAACTGCACTTTCACAGCAGGTCCAGTTCCCCCAACAGCCTTAAGTAATTGCTCAAGCGCCGGTTGATTTTCCTCTACGCTCTCCCCAAACGCGCCCGACAGATCTACGACGTGGAGCCAGCTGGCGCCCTGTTCTATCCAGCTGCGCGCCGCAGCGGCCGCATCGTCTGTATAAACCATTTGGCGGTTTGGATCTCCTTGCTTCAGCCGCACGACCTTTCCAGCGCGCAGGTCAATGGCCGGATAAACGGTAAAGCCCTGCATCAACCGCGCTCCACGAAATTTCGCAAAATCTGCAAACCGACCGCCTGGCTTTTCTCGGGGTGAAACTGCACACCGTACAGGCGTCCCCGGCCGACCACGGCAGCGTAGCGAACGCCATATTCGCTGCTGGCCAGGATGTCCTCCCGGTTGGCAGGTTCGCAGTAATAGCTGTGGTTGAAATAGGCGTAACTGTTCGGCGCCAGGCCTGACAGCAAGGGAGAGTCTTTCTCTGCGCGCACCTGGTTCCAGCCAGTCTGAGGGACTTTCAAATCCCCCCGTTCAAACTTGCGCACTTCTCCTGGTAGAAGGCCCAAACCGCGGTGTTCCCCAAGTTCATAACTTACCTCAAAAAGCAGCTGCATACCCAGGCAGATGCCCAGCAGCGCTTTGCCTTCCTGCAAAACTGTTTCGATCACCGCTTCCAGGCCTCTTTGGCGCAGGCCGGCCATGCCGTCGCCGAAAGCGCCGACCCCAGGTAGAACCACCTTGTCCGCTGCCCGGATCACTTCGGGTGCGCTGGTCAGCTGCACTTCAGCGCCAACCGCGGCAAGCGCTTTCTCAACGGAACGCAAATTGCCGATCCCATAATCGATTAATGCGATCACTACAAACTTCCTTTGGTGCTGGGAATTTGTTCCGCCCGGCGCGCATCCAGGCGCGAGGCCGCGTCGAGCGCCCGGCCCAGGGCTTTGAAAACCGCCTCGATCTGATGGTGGTCGTCGCGCCCGTAGAGCACGCGGGCATGCAGGTTGCAGCGCGCCGTTCCCGCGAAAGATTCCAGAAAATGCTGCCATAAGCTGTTCGGAACGCCTCCCACCTCGGGCGCATGCCAGCCGGCCTGAACGACTGCATAGGGTCTGCCGGAGAGGTCGATAGCGACGAAGGCCAGGGCCTCGTCCATCGGAACGTAGGCAGAAGCCATGCGCACGATTCCTTTCCGGTTTGCGAGAGCCTGATCGACCGCCTGGCCCAAAACGAGGGAGCAGTCCTCGACCGTATGGTGGACGTCGACGTGCAAATCGCCCGCGGCCTTCACCTCCAAATCAAATAAGCCGTGCACGGCCACGTGGCTGAGCATGTGATCGAGAAAGCCGATGCCCGTATCAATCTGGTAATTGCCTGCGCCATCCAAATTAAGGCGGGCGAAGATTTCGGTTTCCCCAGTGGTTCGTTTGATTTCAGCAATTCTCATGCGTTTGCCTCCAGTTCTTTCAAAGCCTGGATCAGGGCAGCAGTATGCTCTGCTCTTCCGACACTGATGCGGATGGTCTGCTGCAGGCCGGGCTTGTTGAAATAACGGAGCAGGATGCCCTGGCGCGCCAGGTCAGCTTTCAGCTCTTTCGCATCCCGCCCAGTCACCCGGCAGAGGATAAAGTTGGCGTGGGAGCGGACCGGTTCCAGGTAAGAGATTTCTTGCAGTTGCAGGAAGAGGCGCTCCCGTTCGGAGATGATTGCGCCGGCCAGCGCCTTTAGCTGGCCGGCGCCGCGCAGCGCGGCGCAAGCTGCGGCGGATGCGGCAACCGAAAGGTTGTAGGGTTGCTTGATCTTCCACAGGTGGGCCATCAGTTCAATCGGAAAGATGCCGTATCCGGCTCGCAGCCCAGCCAGCCCAGCCCACTTGCTGAAAGTGCGCAGCACGATCAGGTTTTTCCGTTCGAGTACTTCCCGGATCATGCCAGCCTGTGGCGGCGCAAACTGGATGTACGCTTCGTCCACGACGACGACGAGCGGAAGCCTCAACAACCTCTCGATATCTTCCCTGGCGACCAGTCCGCCATCCGGATTGTTGGGGTTAGCCAGGAAGATCAATTTTGGCCGTTCAGTTCGGGTAGCGGTTTCGATGGTATTTACATCGATTGCAAAGTCCATCGTACGCGGGATCGAAATGATCCGGGCGCCGTTGAGGTCGCCATCAAAGGTGTACATGCCGAAGGTCGGCGGGCAGTTGAGAATGGCATCACCAGGCTCGATGAGCAGCCGCAGGGTCAGGTCGATCAGCTCATCCGCCCCGGCGCCCACCAGGATATTTTCCACCGGTACCCGGTGGTATGCGCTCAGGCCGGCGCGCAGCTGGCGGCTTTCGGGGTCCGGGTAGATATGCGGGTAGGCCAGGTTCGCCAGCGCTTCTTTCACCGCGGGCAGCGGACCGTAAGGGTTCTCGTTGGCGTCCAGCTTGATAATATCTTCTGCAGGAATGCCCAGCTGTTCGGACAGCACTTCAAAGGGCAAGATCGGTTCGTAGGCCGGCATCTTCCGGATGTGGGCGCGGATGAGGCGCTCGGGTTCAAACATCTTGCCCTCCTGCCAGGCGGGCCTCGGCCGCGGCGGCATGGGCGGCGAGCTGCTCGGCCCGTGCAAATTCCGCCGCCTGGGGGATGAGCTGGCGGCTGGTTTTATCGTCCAAAGCGATCAGGCTGGTGATCTTAACGAAATCCAGGACATTGAGAGGGGAGGCGAAGCGCGCCGTTCCGCCGGTCGGCATTACGTGGCTGGGACCGGCGATATAATCCCCCAGCACTTCAAAGGAACGCTCACCAAGGAACAAACCACCGGCGTTGTTGATCTGCTCTGCCAGCGACCAGGGATCCCGGATTGCCAGGCACAGGTGTTCAGCGGCGTACTCGTTTGCCAGGGCTGCGGCCGTATTCAGGTCAGCGGTGATGACGATGCCGCTGCGCTGCGCCAGGGATTGGGCGATGATCCCGGCGCGCGGCAGGTCCTCCATCTGCCGGGCGACCCTGGCCTGCACTGCGCTGGCCAGGCCGGGCGATGGGGTCAGGAGGATGGCGCTGGCCAGAACATCATGCTCGGCCTGCGCCAGCAAGTCTGCAGCCACCCAGTCCGGCCGGGCGCTCTCATCGGCGATTATCATAGTCTCGGTCGGTCCCGCCAGCCCATCGAGACCGACGAACCCGTACAGCTGCTGCTTGGCCAGGGTTACGAATAAATTTCCCGCTCCGACGATCTTGTCCACTTTTGGGATGCTTTCCGTCCCAAAAGCCATGGCCGCAATTGCCTGGGCGCCCCCGGCCTGATAAACCTCTTCGATGCCACAGAGGTGCGCAGCAGCCAGGATGCTGGGAGCGGGGTCAGGCGGCGTGCACACGATAATGTCCCTTACTCCCGCCACCTGCGCCGGGATAACTGCCATTAACAGCGAGGAGGGCAGCGGCGCGGTGCCTCCGGGAACGTATACGCCCACCGTATTTATGGGGGTAACGCGCTGGCCGAGGAGCCCTCCGAGGTCGCCGGAATTCCAATTGGGCTGGGGCTGCAGCTTGTGGAAGGCGCGGATCCGCTCCGCCGATACGGTCATGGCCTCCTTTAGTTTTGGCGGAAGATTTTCATAGGCCAGTGCCATCTGAGACGGGGTAATCTTAAGATCGTCGAGTTGAGCGCCATCCAGTTTCAGTGTCCAGCGCCGCAGCGCCTGGTCGCCTTCAAGCCGGATAGAGGTCACGATTTCCGACACCGCTTGCGCCGGCGTTACGCCTGCTCCAAAGCGCTCTTCAGTCGCTGCCAACACCGCAGGTGGGAATTCCATGGTATTCAGGGGCACCCTCTTAAGGATTGTTTTCTGGGCGGTCTCGACATCGTATATTTTCAACATCGTAACGCCTCCAGCATCTCCCGGTACTCCTGCGGTTCCTCTTCGAAGATGTACGTCACCGGGGTCACCACTACGCCGCTGCCACCCACCTCGCGTAATTCGCTGATCGCCTGGGCCAGCTGGTCCTTGCGCACGATCAAGTTCACGGCAAACCAGGTATCCCCTTGCTGGGTGATCACCGGAGAGATTGTTGGACCTTGCAGCCCCCTGATCACCTTTTTGGTGAACATTTTCTGGGCGATGGCCTGCGGCGATTCGCCGCGCATGTTGGCGAAGAGCGCCAGGTTCTCGGAAGCCCGCAGGTAAGCTACGATGAATTCCAGCAGCTGCCGGGCGACAGCCAACACCCTCGGTTCCTGTTCAAGGCGGGCGCGGTTGGCGACCAGGCAGGCTTGCGAACTGAGGATCAAACCATCGTTTAATGGTTTTAGGCGGTTGTCGCGCAGCGTCGTGCCGGTTGAAATCAGGTCGACGATCAGGTCTGCGTAGCCGACCGTCGGGGCGATCTCGAGGGTGCCTTCGGCGGTGATCAGGGCAGCGTCCGGGTATCTGTGCTGGTCAAAGAATTTTCTGCTCAGGTTTGGGAATTTCGTCGCGATCCTCAGCGGTCTTTTCAGGCGCTCCTGGTGTTCCTTTAGATCCCGCATGTTTTCAACCTTTTCCCAGCTCTCCGGCACGATCGCATTTAGCGTGCAATGTCCAAACCCCAACTGTTTGTGCAGGGGCAGGATGGCGCGGTCCTCGCTATTTTGCTCTAGCCGCCGTCCTCGGCGGCGTCCCTCGCCACCTTGCTCGAGCCACCGTCCTCGGCGGCGTCCGGCCGAGTCATTCGGATGACCGTCATTCGGATGACAATGTTCGCTGAAAACATCCCAGCCGGTGATGCCGAAATCCACGCTGCCTTCGCGTACGCTGACCACGATGTCATTGGGACGTTGGAAGATTACGGTCAGTGCGGGCAGGCTGGGGATGCTGGCCTGGTATTGGCGCGGATTGGGTTTGTGCACGCGCAGCCCGGCTCTGGCCATTAACTCGAGGGCAGGTTCGGCCAGAAGACCT
>DATCIL010000029.1:0-61471 GCA_036507795.1 Anaerolineales bacterium
CGAATTGATGAAATCACCGGTTCGCCAGCGATAAATTTCGGATACGCCGTATTGGACGATAGTAATCAAGCTGAGGCGGTGCTGTTCGCGGCCCTAAATCTAGACTGGTTAAACCAGCTGGTGAACCGATCCCAACTGCCAGAAGAAGCTGCACTGATCATGCTGGACATTAACAGCACTGTGCTTGTGAACTATCCAAACCCCGATTGGGTCGGACAGAGATTACCAGAAGAGCCTTTAATCAATACGATCCTCGCAGAGAAAATTGGGACGGAAGCACTTCCGGGCCTGGACGGCGTTGAACGCCTCTATGCTTTTGTGCCCGTGAGGAGCATCTCTGGAGATCAATTTTATATCGGTGTTGGTCTTTCTGGGGAGAGTGCATCGGCGCAGGCTAACCAAATCCTGGTCCGCCAGCTTGCCGGTCTCGGCGCTGTATTTGTGCTTGCAATAGCGGCGGCCTGGATTGGCAGCGATTTATTTATCCTGCGACGCCTGGGTGATATCCTGAAGGCAACCAAAAGGCTGGAGTCGGGAGAGTTGGAAGCCCGCACCGGCCTACCCTATGGTCAAGGCGAGTTCAGCCAGCTAGCGCGCGCTTTTGATCAAATGGCAGACGCATTGGCTCAACGAGAGAAGGCGCATCGCCTGGCAGAGGCCGAGATTACCCGCCACAATCGCGATTTGGCCGCACTAAACACAATTACGGCCACGGTCAGCTCCTCCCTAGATTTACCGGAAGTATTAGAAAGCCTGAAACAGCTTTTGGTTGAACAGCTTAATGTTCCTGGCGGCATTATTTTTTTCTATAATGAGTTTGACGATTCGCTGCATATCGAAGCTGCCTGGGGGGTCCCCGCTACCATTTTGGCCGAATTTAAGCATCTCCCTGCCAACACGCTACATTACGAGAAAATTGTCAGGAATAAAGAATCAGCTTTACGCAAGGATTTAGACCAGGTTATTCCTTTTTTGGTGCTTGGTCTGAAGGATTATCGCCCTAAATGGTTGAGTTACCTGAGCGTGCCATTAGTAGCGAAGGGCAGCGTACAGGGCGTGCTCGATGTGTTCAGCCAATCACCAATCGAATTTACAAAAGAACATGTCTCGCTCTTTACGGCGCTGGCACAACAAGTCGGTGTGGCAATACAGAATGCCCGGCTATTTGAGCAAATTTCGACAGGTAGACGGCGATTACAGATGCTCTCTCAAGAATTGTTGGAAGTGCAGGAAGCGGAACGACGCCATATTTCGAGAGAATTGCACGATGAGATCGGCCAAGCCCTAACAGCGGTAAAGGTAAATCTACAGGCTGCCCTGCGCATGACAGGAGCGTCCTCATTAAATCCCTATTTGGAAGAAAGCATTTCCGTGGTCGAACGCACATTGGAACAGGTCCGAAACCTGTCCTTGGATCTCCGCCCATCCATACTCGATGATCTGGGTGTGGTCGCAGCTGTCAGGTGGTATATTGATCGCCAGGCCAACCGGGCTGGTTTTAAAGCACATTTTAGAGCAGACCTGCCGAAACTGCGCCTGCCGTCCGATTTAGAAACAACTTGCTTCCGAATCGTCCAGGAGGCGGTGACGAATGCCGTCCGCCACTCACAGGCCAAGAATGTGTGGGTCGTACTCGAGCAGAGCAATTCCGCCGAGTTGGAGCTGATCATCCGGGATGATGGCGTTGGTTTCGATGTCAATTCCGCCATGCAACGAGCGGCTGGTGACCTGAGTTTAGGCCTGTTAGGCATGCATGAACGCGCCGAACTGATGGGTGGCTGGGTGCAGATCAGCTCTGATCTGGCAGGCGGCACCGAAATCCGGGCAGTTTTTCCCCTTGAGCGGATTAGACCAGAAGTGATGAAATCGGTTTAGCAGCCGTACAGCCTATGACGAATACCCGTCTGTTGCTTGCAGATGACCACACCCTGGTAAGAGGCGGAATTCGCGCTTTGCTCAACCAGATCGACGGGGTCCGGGTAGTTGCAGAGGCGAATGACGGGCGCGAGGCGCTTGAGCTAATCGAGAAACTCCATCCCGACATCGTGCTCATGGATATCGCCATGTCCGGCATGAATGGCCTCGAAGCGACGATGCGCGCTACGAGAGACCATCCTGACCTGCGCATTATCATCCTCTCGATGCACACCAATGAAGAATATGTGCTTCAGGCGCTGCGGGCAGGCGCGGTCGGATATCTGTTGAAAGATGCCGGAATCGCAGAGCTTGAAATCGCCATCGAGGCCGTAAAACGGGGAGAGACCTACCTCAGCCCGCCAGTTTCAAAACATGTCATCGCCGATTATGTACGCAGGGTAGGTGCAGATACGGGCGGACAAGAACTGGAATCCCAACCACCACTAGAAAGACTTACTATGCGCCAACGCGAAATCCTGCAACTGGTCGCGGAAGGACATACCACGCAAGAAATATCTCAGATCCTGAACATCAGTGTGAAAACCGTTGAGACACACCGCATGCAATTGATGGAGCGTTTGAATATTCACGACATCGCAGGACTGGTAAGGTTTGCCATCCGAGTAGGCTTGATCTCGGCCGAAGAGTAATGCAGTCCAATTTGCTCCAATAAAGCAAATGCTTTCTCAGGTGTTTCCCTGCGGGGAACTCGGGGTTTTCCTGATTGCCGATCCGTAATATTAAGTTTATAATCTGGCAGCATTTGCCCCAAAAGGGGTGAGATTACTTGATTATGGAGCATGAATGAAAGCTATTAACACACTATTGGTGGATGACAACCCCGAATTCATCGAAGCTGCCAAGCGTTTCTTATCCTCAGAAAAGCACTTCAATGTCATTGGAACCGCCCTCTCAGGCCAGGAAGCCATTGACCAGGTTAAGAAACTCAAGCCAGACCTTGTATTGATCGACCTGGCAATGCCAGGTATGAACGGCCTGGAAGCCACACAACGCATTAAGAGCGAACCGGGCTGCCCCCGTGTGATTATCCTTACTTTGCACAACACGCCCGCCTACCGTGAAGCCAGCGATTCAGTTGGAGCGGACGGATTCGTCACAAAATCGGATTTCGGCGTCCGGCTGTTGCCTCTCATCGAGATAATGTTCGGCGAGGTTGAAAGCGCGATCCCAACCTCCTGATCATTCCCCCAGTATTCGTATTGACCCGGCCTCTGCGCCGGGTGTTTTTTTCTAAGGTGTTTCCCTGATGTAAATTCAGGGTTTTCCCCGAACCGATTTCAGGTTTTCCCTCGATTGTTCCAAAAAAGATATCAAGATAAACTAATGATTAAATCGAAGCAGACTAGCTGTTAACTGGTTCGATTCGAATGTCATACGCGTTCTGGAGGTTTTTGATGAGCGAAAATCAATCGATTCTGGCAAAAGTCGGTCAAATGCAAGACCTGGCCAGCTACCGTGACCTGCACTGGGAGGGAAGTTTCGACGATTATCTCGAAATTGTCCGCCAGGATCCGGCAGTAACGCGAGCCGCCTACCAGCGTTTGTACGACATGATCATCTGGCATGGTTGTGAGGAATATACGCGTAACCGAGAAACGCTCATCCATTACAAGTTTTTCGATGACCCCTTTGAGGATGGCCGGGATGCAGTTTACGGTCTGGACAAACCAATCATGGATCTGGTACGGATTTTTAACTCCGCGGCTCGCAAATACGGGACAGAAAGGCGCGTTCTCCTGCTGCATGGACCGGTTGGGACTGCGAAGAGCACCATTGTACGGTTGCTCAAAAAAGGGATTGAGGCATACACAAGGACCGAGGAAGGCCGTTTATACACTTTTTATTGGCAGACCGACGACGGCCAGCGAATGCCTTGCCCTATGCACGAAGAGCCCCTTCATCTGATCCCGTTTGAATTCCGCTCGACGCTTCTAGGTGAAATCAACAACCGCGAGCAAAATGGGACCGAACCGGTCACCATCGAAGGCGATCTTTGCCCAGCCTGTCGATATATGTTCAATGACCTTCTACAAAGTGAGGCTGGTAATTGGCTAAGGGTTGTTGAGAAAGTGCGTGTCAAACGCCTGCTCTTATCCGAAAAAGATCGGGTTGGGATTGGCACCTTCCAACCAAAAGATGAGAAAAACCAGGATTCCACCGAATTGACCGGCGACATTAACTACCGCAAGATTGCCGAGTATGGCTCCGACTCTGATCCTCGCGCCTTCAATTTCGATGGCGAATTGAATATTGCTAATCGAGGTCTGGTGGAATTCATCGAGATCTTGAAGCTGGACGTAGCTTTCCTGTACGATCTTTTGACCGCGTCGCAGGAACACAAAATTAAACCCAAGAAATTTGCCCATACAGATATCGACGAAGTCATCTTAGGACATACCAACGAAGCAGAATACAGACGCCTTTTGAATAACGAATATATGGAGGCGCTGCGTGACCGGACAATAAAAATTGATATCCCCTATGTTACCCGATTCAGCGACGAAGTAAGAATTTACAAGCGCGATTTCAACGAAAGGCGCGTGGTCGGCAAACATATCGCTCCCCACACTCTTGAAATTGCAGCACTATGGGCCGTGTTGAGTCGACTGGAAGAGCCAAAACGCGCTGGGTTAACCTTGCTGCAGAAACTCAAACTGTACGATGGGCGCTCCTTACCCGGCTTCACGGAAGACAGCGTGCTGGAACTGCAGAACGAAACCAAAAACGAAGGGATGGTGGGCATCTCACCCCGCTACATCCAGGATAAGCTCTCTAACGTGCTGGTCAGCGATCAAAGCATAACCTGTGTCAACCCATTTATGTTGATGCGAGAGCTGGAAAGCGGATTAAAGCACCATTCTTTGATCACCAGCGAGGAGCAGCGCAAACGCTACCGCGAACTTCTAACAGTAATCAGGAGCGAGTACGATGAAATCGTCAAGAATGAGGTTCAAAGAGCAATTACAGCCGATGAAGCTGCCATAAAGAGGCTGAGCGCCAACTATATCGATAACATCAAAGCGTATACGCAGAAGCAGAAAGTCCGCAACCAATACACCGGCCAGGACGAGCCTCCGGATGAGCGGTTAATGCGGTCAATCGAAGAGAAAATCGAGATTCCAGAAAGTCGAAAGGACGATTTCCGCCGAGAAATCATGAATTACATCGGCGCCCTGGCAGTAGACGGCAAGTCCTTCAAATGGGATTCGAATGACCGGTTACGCCAGGCCCTGGAGATGAAGCTTTTCGAAGATCAGAAGGATTCGATTAAACTAACGAGCCTGGTTTCGAACGTAATCGACAACGAGACGCAAGAGAAGATCGAGGTTGTAAAGGGGCGCATGATTAAAAATATGGGCTACTGTGATGTGTGCTCAACAGATGTGCTCAACTACGTCGCCAGCATATTCGCCAGAGGTGACACCATCCGATCGGAGAATTAAGGGACGAAGATATGGCTTTATCAATCGAGAAGGATGCCAGCCGGTTCCGCAGGATCGTCCGGGGAAAAATTAAGCAGAATTTGCGAAAATATATGTCCAACGGCGAGTTGATCGGCCGTCAGGGGAAAGACATCGTAAGCATCCCGGTTCCTGAAATTCAGCTCCCTTACTTTCGCTTTGGCGGAAAGATCAAAGGTGTAGGACAGGGTGAGGGAGAGGACGGAACACCGATCGGTAAAAACGGGGACAGCAGTGGAGGAGATAAAGCCGGAGACCAACCTGGCGCGCATATTCTGGAAGTTGAGGTAACCCTGGAAGAGCTGGCCCAGATTCTTGGCGAAGAACTAGAGCTGCCACGCATCGAGCCGAAAAGTAAGAACAACGTGGAAGGTCAGGTAACCCGTTATACCAGCATGCGACGCGTTGGTCCTGAGAGCCTGAAATACTTCAAGCGTACTTACCGGGAAGCCCTTAAGAGACAGCTGGCTTCGGGAACTTATGATTACAAAAATCCCGCCATCATCCCCATCAGGGATGACAAACGCTACCGTTCCTGGAAGGAATATCCCCGTCCGGATAGCAATGCGGTGATTATTTACATGATGGATGTTTCTGGAAGCATGTCTGACCGGAAGAAGGAATTGGTCAGATTAACCGCTTTTTGGATTGATACCTGGCTGCGAGCCAACTACAAAAACGTAACCACCCGCTATATCATCCACGATGCCATCGCGCACGAGGTGGATGCAAACGCGTTCTATTCGATCCGTGAGAGCGGAGGCACAAAAATCTCCTCAGCATACGACCTTTGCAGAAAGATTATCCGCCATGACTACAACCCAGAGGCATGGAACCTGTACGCTTTTCATTTCTCTGACGGAGAGAATTTCGGAGCTGAAGACGACGAGCGCTGCATCCAGCTGCTGGAAGAAAAACTTCTGCCGGTACTAAACTTGTTCTGTTATGGACAAGTGAGGAGTTATTACGGCAAGCAATTCATCGATAATCTCGCAAAAATCGAAGACGAGAAACTGTCCATGGCAAAAATCAAGGATGATGAAGACATATACTCCGCCATACGAACGTTCCTCGGCAAAGGGCTTTAATAACCAGATATATCTTATAGGAATTAGACCGGCAAACAATTCCGCAGCCTTCGCCGGAATTGATTAGCCTGGAGGATGACAGCCCCACAGCTGTCATCCCGCCATTATTAGAGAAGAGACCGCGATGAACTTAATACCTCTGTCCATTGGATTGCAGAATTTACAGGCAACTTTGGAAGAATACGCCCGAGACTTCGGCCTGGACTTTTTCGAAACGCGTTTTCAAATGCTGGACTATGACATGCTGAACCAGGCAGCGGCTTATGATGGTTTCCCGGCGCGCTACCCTCACTGGCGTTTTGGCATGGAATATGAGCGTCTGTCAAAATCATACTCCTATGGATTGCACCGAATTTATGAAATGGTGATCAATACGGATCCATGCTACGCTTACCTGCTGGCAAGCAACCAATTGGTCGATCAAAAACTGGTCATGCTGCACGTCTTCGGACACAGCGACTTTTTCAAGAACAATATGTGGTTCGCGCACACGAACCGCAAGATGCTCGATGAAATGGCAAACCATGCGACCCGTGTCCGCCGGCATAGCGACCGGTATGGCATTGACCAGGTCGAAGATTTTATCGATGCTTGCCTTTCGCTGGACAACCTGATCGACATTCATGCTGCTGGCATTCGCCGGCGCCCAATCAATGACGATGAGGGAACTGGCGAGCGGAGAGCGATCCATAAGATTCCGGCCAAGGATTATATGGATGCCTTTATCAACCCGCGCGAATTCATTGAGCACCAGCAGCGCCAGTTGGAAGAGCAAGAAGAAAGGCGCCGGAAATTTCCGCTAGAACCGGAGCGGGATGTCCTGCTGTTCTTGCTGGAACATGCTCCCCTTGAAAACTGGCAGCACGATGTGCTGGATATCATCCGGGAGGAAGCTTATTATTTCAGCCCGCAAAGACAGACCAAGATTATGAATGAAGGATGGGCTTCTTACGTCCACTCAAAATTGATGACCGAGCGCGCTCTGGAACCCAACGAATTAATCGACTATGCGGAACATCATTCTGGCACGGTCGCAACCCATCCAGGAAGAATAAATCCCTATAAGATAGGGTTAGAGCTGTTTCGTGATATTGAAGATCGATGGAATCGCGGTGCCTTCGGCCCGAATTACGAGCGGTGCGACGATCTAGAGATCCGGCTGGAATGGGACAAAAAACTCGGCCTGGGTAAGGATAAGATCTTCGAGGTACGCAAGGTGTACAATGATATTGGCTTCATCGACGAGTTCTTAACAGAGGATTTCGCTAGGAGGCACAAACTCTTTACCTTCGACTACAACGATGTCACAGACCAGTATGAAATTTCCGGAAGGCGGTTTGCCGAGGTAAAACGCCGCTTATTATTTCAGCTAACCAATTTTGGACAACCGATTATTGAAGTTATCGACGGGAATTATGGAAATCGCGGCGAACTTTATCTGGTCCACCGCTACGAGGGAGTAGACCTGGATATTCCATATGCCCAGGGCACATTACGCGGCTTGTATACCCTCTGGGGAAGACCAGTACATATCGAAACCGTTGTGGATAACGAAGTAAATATGTTATTTAGCTATGGTCCTGACGGGGATGGCCGGCAAAAACTTTCCGATGCATTATGATTTAAGTGGTGGGAAATTAGTCTAAACGTAAATTTAACATATAAACCAGCTGATAAATTCACATAACTGTTGACAGTCGCAGCCATTTGTTATAAACTCTGGTTTGTTATCGGTCCTCCAGGCGTTTCGCGAGGAGGACGACATCTTCAAAACAAGTGACTCGCAGGAGAAGTCAGCAATTTTGAGGAGGTGAATGCTCACGAATCCTTCAGATTGAGGGCGAATGTCAATATTAGGGCTGGCAACCCGCATCGGCTTGCAGACTTCGCCTACAACCAAACTCTCCAATCATGCTCAATTCAACAGGAGGACGGAGAAATGTGGAAGAAAGGTGAGATTAAGTTCATCAGCCTTTTGATTGTGGTTGGACTTCTTCTGGTGGCCTGTGCGCAGGCAACACCCGCCCCGCAGGAACCGGCGGCGGGAGAAACGACAGCGCCAGAACCGGCCACCAGTGGAGAAGCAACCCCGATTAAGATCGGTCTAAACATAGAGGTGACCGGCGATATTCCCAAAGTAGGCGAACATGCCAGGGTCGCCGCTGAGATGTATGCCGAAGAAGTCAACGCCGCAGGAGGGGTGGATATTGGCGGAACGATGCACCCGCTTGAACTGGTAGTCGAGGATAATAATGCTACGGCTGAAGGGGCGGCATCGGCTGCCAATAAGCTGATCACGCAGGATCAAATCCAGGTGATGGTTGGTCCAAATCCCAGCGCGGCGGCGGTGCCAGCAGGCGAGGTGGCTAACAACCTGGAAACGCCCATGATCAGCCCGTGGTCGACCAATCCAAACACAACGCTAAATCGTCCCTGGGTATTCCGTGCGCCGTTCCTGGATCCCTTCCAGGGACCCGTCGTAGCCAACTTCGCTACCGAAGAGTTCAGCGCAGATCAAGCTTGTGTTTTGTTTGACATCGCCAGCGACTACCCAAAGGGCCTGGCGGATAACTTCAAGTCCGCCTGGGAGGGAATTCACGGCGCTGGTTCCGTGGTAGCATTCGAGTCTTTTACTACCAACGACCAGGATTTCAGCGCCCAGCTGACGAAGATTAAAGGCGCGGGCTGCGATATTCTGTTCACGCCGCAGTACTACAATCAGGTTCCCTTGATTGTGGAACAGGCCAGCGATCTTGGGCTTACCTTCCCAATCGTAGGGAGCGACTCCTGGGGAGACCCACAGCTGCTGGAACTCTGTGGCGAAGCATGCAATGACTACTACTTCAGCACACACTATGTCGCTTCCGGCGCCACCGGCGCGACCAAGGATTTCATCGATAAATTCGAAGCCCGGCATGGAGAAATTCCCAGCGATGTGGGCGCACTCACCTGGGACTCCATGCGCCTGGTCGAGCAGGCGTTGAAAAACTGTGGGCAGATTACGGGTGACCTAGCAGCGGATCGCCAGTGCATTCGAGACGGCATGGCCGCCATCAAGGACTTTGCCGGAATTACCGGCAATATGACCTTCGACGAACAGGGAGACCCGATTAAATGCGCTGTAATCGTCAAGATCGAGAATGGCGAGTTCACTGCCTACGATTCGGCCTGTCCATAGGCAAATCGAGGTCGCCTGCTCATAATCTATTAGATTACCGGCAGAAGTGAAAGAGAAAACGTGGAGAGGTGAGGCTGTGGATGGATCCCTCATCTCTCCATGTCGTAGTGAATACCAACAAAAATAAAGGGAGCAAGCCTGTGGATCCCAGCCTTCTCTTACAGCACTTCATCAACGCCATGCAATGGGGGAGTTTTCTTGCATTGATTGCCGTAGGCTATACAATGGTTTACGGAGTCCTATTGTTGATAAACTTCGCTCACGGCGACATCTTTATGGTGGGTGCCTATGTTGGCTATTTTATCGGCACTTTTTTGCTGAATGGATTTGATGTTCAGCTGCCCTGGGACTTACCTTCCTGGGTTGTTATTCCAGTTACCATCGTGTTGACCATGTTTTTTACCGCAATTGTCGGAGTGGCGCTGGAAAGGATCGCTTACAGACCGATGCGCATGCGCGGCGCCCATCGGCTCTACCTGGTTATTACAGCCTTGATGGCAGGCATTTTTCTTGAATATGCAAACCTGGCAACCCTGGGAGCTCGCGACCGGCAGTTCCCCACGTTGTTTGATAAAACCGTATATAACTTTGCCGGAATAAGTATAACTAACGTAAAAATACTGGTGATCCTGCTGTCAGTCGTTTTTATGGCTATCCTGTGGTTCATCGTTCAAAGGACCAAGTGGGGTATGGCGATGCGGGCAATATCTTACGACCGCCTGGTCGTGCCGTTAATGGGCATATCCGTCGATAATATTATTGTTGTGACCTTTATTATCGGATCCTCGATGGCAGCGCTGGCGGGAATCATGTATGGCACAGCCTTTCCGATCTTAAGTTTTGATATGGGATTGTTCGTCGGCTGGCAAGCGTTTATCGCCGCTGTCGTGGGAGGGATCGGATCGATCCGGGGAGCCATGGCGGGCGGATATATATTGGGTTTTACGCAAATCATGGTGGCTGCTTTCCTGCCATCCACCTACCGCGACCTGATCGCTTTTAGCGTACTTCTTTTGATCCTGGTGGTAAAACCTACCGGTCTATTTGGCGTGGCTCGCAGAACCAAGGTGTAGTGAACCTGGACTTACAAAACGTAACAGAACATTGAGCTTGATAAACCATTTATGAAACAAGGAGAACGCTCATGAAACGATTGGCCATGCCGTTAGTGATCGCAATCGTTTTCCTCATCACGGTAGTCCCCTCATGGTTGGGCGTTTATAGCGGTTACTATCAATTTGTGCTAATGCTCATTGGCATCAACATCACCCTGACGGTCAGCCTGAACCTGATTAACGGATACATGGGAGAGTTTTCCGTCGGGCACGCGGCCTTCATGGGCGCGGGCGCTTACGTGGCGTCAATTATTAACGTATACCTGCTGGCTGATAGCAATTTCTTTGGCCAGGCAAGAATCGCACCCGGCTGGTCGATTCTGATCTTCCCCATTTCCTTGATCCTCGGTGGGATTGCAGCCAGTTTATTTAGCTTATTGGTTGCTTTTCCCTCCTTTCGAACCCGAGGTGATTACCTGGCTATTATCACCCTGGCGGTAAATTTTATCTTCAAGAGCGTGATCGAGAATATTGACAAGATCGGAGGACCGCGTGGGTTCATGGGGATGGGAGGGGTGGTCAAGGCCATGCAGGACGTCATTAATATCCCGTGGGTGATGATTTGGGTCTTCATCGTGATGGTCTTTTCGATTTATATTGTGCGAAATCTCGTGTCATCGATCATGGGAAAAGGAATTGTCGCCATCCGCGACGACGAAATTGCGGCAGAATTAATGACCGTCAACACCCGGCGAATGAAGGTGATCGCATTTATGCTTGCCTGCGGACTGGCCGGCATGGCGGGGGGCCTGCATGCCCATGCGGTAAGTTTTATCAACCCCTCCAGCTACTTTATTATCCAATCTACCTTCATGTTGGTAATGGTTTATTTAGGAGGAATGGGATCTCTAAGCGGATCGGTCATCAGCGCGGTCCTTTTTACGATACTACTTGAACTGATGAAACCGTTGGGCCTCTATCGATTCGTAGTGATCCCGGTGCTGTTCATCCTCCTGATGTTGCTCAGGCCAAGCGGATTAATGGGGAATCGAGAACTGTCCGATATCTTCCCGCCCTTACGCAAGTTTTTTGGCACTGCCGAGGAAAGGATCTCCCATGTCCCTGCTTCAGATTGAGAATCTAACTCTTTACTTTGGTGGTCTACGGGCGGTCGAAAACTTCAGCCTGGAGCTTCGGCAAGACGAAACGGTGGGCTTGATCGGACCGAACGGCGCCGGAAAATCGACTGTTTTCAACGTGGTTTGCGGTCTCTATAAACCCTCTCAGGGGACAATCAAATTCAACGGACATGATCTGGTGGGCCGACATCCGCATCAAATCACGTCCCTCGGGATCGGCAGAACCTTTCAAAACATTCGCTTGTGGAACGAGCTATCCGTCTTAGATAATCTGCGGATCGCCCATTTCTCTCAAATCAAATACGGACTGCTGGACGCCTTCTTTCTTACAAACAGGTTAAGAGTGGACGAAAGGGAGGTAACAGAAGAAGCGACCGAGCTGCTGGAGTTATTCAACTTGCAGCGTTTTTGGGAGGAAATTCCACGTAACCTGTCGTATGGCGTGCAGCGCCGGGTAGAAATCTGCCGGGCCCTGGTGATGAAGCCTCAGCTGTTGTTATTGGACGAACCGGCTGCCGGGATGAATCAGGGCGAGATTATCGAACTGATCGATCTGATTCTGTGGATCCGGAATAAATTTAATGTAACTGTCTGGATTATCGAGCACCAGATGCGCGTGATCATGGGCATTTGTGACCGAATTAAGGTCATCGATTTCGGCAATACAATTGCGGAAGGCACTCCAGATGAGATCAGGAATAATCCAAGGGTTATCCAGGCCTATTTGGGCGAGGAGGTGCCCTGATGCTGCTCTCCATCAGAGATTTGGTTGTCCGCTATGGTGCCATCCAGGCCCTACATGGTATATCATTGGACGTGCGAGAAGGAGAAATTGTCACCTTGATCGGCGCGAATGGCGCGGGGAAATCCACCACCCTTTGGGCGATCATCCGCCAAATCAGCGAACTTGGCGGCAAGGTAACTTCCGGCAGCATAACCTACAAAGACCAGGATCTTTTGGGCTACTCGGCCCACGAAGTTGTCAACAAATTTGGGATTTCGCTGGTGCCCGAAGGCCGGCGCGTATTTGGGAATCTAACGGTCTTAGAAAACCTAAGGTTGGCCACATTCTATCGTAAAGATCAGGATGGGATCAAGGAAGATCTGGAGCGCGTTTTCGGCGTGTTTCCCCGGTTAAATGAGAGAAAAGATCAACTTGCAGACCTGCTGAGCGGAGGAGAACAGCAAATGCTGGCTGTCGGGCGGGCATTGATGACGCGTGGATCCCTGATCTTGCTTGACGAACCCTCGATGGGTCTCGCACCCGTCCTGGTACAGACTCTCTTTCAATCCCTGGCAGAGATCAACAAGATGGGAACAACGATGCTCTTGATCGAGCAGAACGCCAATATGGCTCTGAAATACGCCAGCCGGGCCTACGTCATTGAAACCGGCAATATCGTTCTTGCCGGACCTGCGAGTGAAATCGCTCAAAATTCTGAAGTAAAAAATGCCTACCTGGGAACTTAATTCTGGAGATAGAACCGGGGCACCCGAGAACCAATTCCACAAACGACTTCATAATTAATCGTCCCCCAGGCGTCCGCGACGTCCTCAGCAGTGATATGGACGTCGCCTTGTTTTCCGATCAAAACAGCCTCATCGCCCAGCATTGCTTCCGGAACCGAATCCAGGTTTACCATGACCTGGTCCATGCAAACCCGTCCTACTACCGGAACCCGCTGACCGGCGACAAGCACAGCATTCCCTGCAGCCCGGCGATAACCGTCGGCATAACCAACCGGTAATGTGCCAATCCGCTCATTCTTCTGGGTAACGTAGACATGGCCATAGCTGATCCCGCGACCCGGCGGCATCATTTTTATGTGGCTGATCACGGTTTTCCAGGTTAGGGCGGGTGAAAAGCTGGATGGTAAGCGACAGTTTGGCGCGGGATGCAATCCGTAGATCGATACTCCAGCCCTAATCAGATTAAAATAGACGCTGGGCCGCGTCAGGCTGGCAGCCGAATTCGAGGTATGGATCAGGTCCGGTCTGATTTTTGCTTCTGAAAGCTTGCTTAAGACCGTCAGAAATTGGCTTTCCTGGCTTTCGGTTGTGGTGGTATCTACCTCATCAGCCCGGGCGAAATGCGTAAAAATCCCTTCAAAGATCACATTTGGAGCGCGGCTGATTTGCACAGCGAGTTCCAATGTCTCCTCGGGTTGGATCCCCAATCTACCCATTCCGGTGTCTACCTTAAGATGCACTCTACCCGGCTTACCCAACTGTCCGGCTAGCCTGGCAACATCCTGAAGCTGGCGCGTATCCCATAGCGTTAGAGACAGGTTATTCTCAATTGCAACGGAATATTTCGAGGGGGGCGTGTATCCCAACAAGAGGACTGGCGCGGAAATATCCGCCCGGCGAAGTTCAAGGGCTTCTTCGAGCCTGGCAACACCCAGCCAATTTGCGCCTCCGCGAAGCGCCGCCCGGGCAACTGGTGCGGAGCCGTGACCATACGCATTCGCTTTGACGACCGCCATCACCTGAACCTGCGTCAGCTGACGAAGTTGAGCAATATTCGTCTCTATTGCCTTGAGATCGATCTCCACCCAACAGGAATAGGATGCTCCTGGACCCATGGAAGGGAGTATACCCAGAAATCGAAGCCAGGAAAAGAGGTTTGCGCCAAGCTGTGTTATATTAATTGATTATGGACAATTGGAATAAATTTCACGGCCCAAACATTGGCTACGTCCTTGAACTCTATGAAAAATATCAACAAGATCCCAACTCCGTCGATGAAACGACCCGCAATTTCTTTAAACACTGGACTCCACCCAGCGAGGCAAGACGCAGGATCCCGGCCGGTGAAGCTCCCGAAATCCAGAAAATCATTGGTGCAGTCAATTTAACCCTTGCGATCCGCGCATTCGGACATCTCGGCGCAAACCTCGATCCATTGGGGAGCCAACCACCGGGCGATCCATGGCTGGAAATCAGGCATCACGGTCTCACCGAATCTGACCTTCAGACTCTGCCCGCGGATGTTGTCGGTGGTCCCATTGCGGAAGAAGCGGAGAATGCTTTGGATGCTGTCCAGGCGCTAAAAGACGTCTACATGGGCACGATTGGCTATGACTACGAACACGTTCATAATCCAGAGGAACGCCAATGGCTGCGCCATGCGGCCGAATGTGGAGAATTCAGACCGCCCGGCGATCCAATCGACCCCAAATCGCTATTGGAACGCCTGACCAGGGTAGAAACCTTCGAGCGCTTCCTCCACCGCATATTTCCTGGTAAGACACGCTTTTC
Source organism: Anaerolineales bacterium (assembly GCA_036507795.1). Taxonomy (GTDB): domain Bacteria; phylum Chloroflexota; class Anaerolineae; order Anaerolineales; family UBA4823; genus DASQQR01. The sequence goes on from DATCIL010000029.1 coordinate 15,121, forward strand.
GATTGAGGGCCTCGATATGCTGATCCCCGTGGTGGATGAAATCATCGGGGCAGCTGCGGAGGCCAATATCTGCATGGTCATGCTCGGGATGGCGCATCGCGGGCGGATCAATTTCCATGCCCACATCCTCAACAAACCTTACGCCCGCATCCTGGCAGAATTCAAAGACCCAGGGGCCAATTTCACCACTCGAAATGAGCTGGGTTGGACGGGGGACGTCAAGTATCACAAGGGAGAGCGCCATGCCATCAAAGGGGGTGAAATGACCCGAATTATCGTATCCATGGCGCCAAACCCAAGCCATTTGGAACATGTAAATCCAGTCGTTATGGGTATGGCTCGGGCAGCCGGGAGCAAGATTGATGAGCCCGGCCCTCCCGAGTTGTTTCCAAATGCGGCCCTCCCCCTCCTCATTCATGGCGATGCATCTTTTACGGGGCAGGGCATTGTCGCAGAAACGTTAAATTTTTCTCAGCTTCCAGGCTACTCTGTTAGCGGTACCGTGCACATCATCGCTAACAACCAATTGGGCTTCACCGCAGACCCGCGTGAAGAACGCAGTACCCTCTATGCCAGCGATCTGGCGAAGGGCTTCGAAATTCCGATAATTCATGTTAACGCGGATGATCCAGAAGCCTGTATCGAAGCGGCCCGCACCGCGTTTGCTTACCGGGACAAGTTTAAGAAAGATTTCTTGATTGATTTAATCGGATACCGCAAATATGGCCATAATGAGGGTGATGAGCCCAGCTTCACACAACCGTTGATGTATGAAAAAATCAGAAGCCACCCTTCTGTAAGAGAGATCTGGGCCCACGAGCTGGTCCGGCGAGGAGAAATTGAAGACGATCTGCCCGAACAGCTGGTGCAGGAGGTGATGGATGAACTCCAGCAGGTTTTGGAAGACCTGGAGCCGGAGCAGGAGATCCTGAAACCGCAGTTGGAACCGCCGCCCGCCGGTGAGGCCAGGCGTGTAAAGACGGCCGTACCTCTGAACAAGCTGCGCGAGCTCAACGAAGGACTTCTAAATATCCCGGAAGATTTCCACCTGCATCGCAAGATCGAACGCGTCATGCAGCAACGGCGTAAGGTCTTAGACGATGCTGATGAAGCCAGCATTGATTGGGCGACGGCTGAAGAATTGGCGCTGGGCAGTATTCTGGCCGATGGTACGGCCGTTCGAATGAGTGGCCAGGATGTTGAACGCGGCACATTCAGCCAGCGACACGCTGTTTTTCATGATGTCGAAGATGGCAAGAAATTCAGCCCGCTACATTCACTGCCAGCCGCTAATGCAGCCTTTGAGATTATTAACAGCCCGCTAACAGAAAGCGGCGCGATCGGGTTCGAGTTTGGTTACAACATCCAAAACCCCAGCAGTCTGGTAATTTGGGAGGCTCAATACGGGGACTTTATCAACATCGCCCAGGTCATGATCGATGAGTTTGTCGCATCTGCCCGGGCGAAATGGGAGCAAACGCCATCACTGGTGCTTTTGCTCCCGCACGGGCATGAAGGTCAGGGACCGGATCACTCGAGCGGGCGCCCCGAGCGGTTTCTGCAGCTGGCAGCGCAGACCAACATGCGTATTGCCAACTGCACTACGGCGGCGCAGTTTTTCCACCTGCTTCGCCGCCAGGCGGCATTGCTTGAGTCAGATCCTCTTCCGCTGATTGTGATGACTCCCAAGAGCCTGCTGCGCCACCCGAGAGTCGCCAGCACGCCCAGGCAATTGGCCGAGGGCAGCTGGCAACCCATCATCGATGATGAGCGAGCCAGCCGTGAACCTGAGAAAGTCCGCCGGTTGATTCTATGCAGTGGCAAGATTTTTGTGGATTTGGCGACCAGCCAGCATTTTGGTTCCAGTAATCACCTGGCCATCGTGAGGCTGGAGCAGCTTTATCCCTTCCCGGCAACCGATCTCCAGCCAATCTTCGACAAATATGCAAATATTGAAGAGGTGGTCTGGGTGCAGGAGGAACCGAAGAATATGGGCGCCTGGACCTTCGCTAAATCCCGCATAAGGGAAATGACTGGGGACCGCTGGCCCCTGCATTATATTGGACGCGTTGAGAATGCCAGCCCCGCCGAAGGATCGACAGCCTGGCATGCAGTCAACCAGCAAGCCATCATTGAGCAGGCATTTGATTTACAGGCCTTCAAGAAAGAGCCTGAAGCCGTTCAAGAAGGTGGAATTGTGGAAAGGGAATAATTATGGCCAGTGAGATAACTGTACCGGATCTAGGCGAGTCAGTATACGAGGCAACTGTTGCCAATTGGCTAAAAAAAGAAGGCGATCGGGTGGCGGTTGGCGAAGCTGTCGTCGAATTGGAGACCGATAAGGTGGATCTCGAGGTTGGCGCCACGGAGAACGGTGTGTTGAAGACCATCAAGGTCCAAGAGGGCGAGGATGTTCAGGTTGGGGAAGTGCTTGCGATCATTGAAGTAAAAGCGGCTGAGGAACCAGGGGAGCCAGAGGAACCAGAGGCTGAAAAGGAGATGGCAAGGGAAGAAATCACGGAGGAGAAAGCTGCACAAAAAGCTAAAGTGGAGGAGGTCGAAAAAGAGGAGGAAGCCGGAAAGGTCACGCCGGTAGCCAGGCGCCTTGCGCAGGAGAGCGGCGTTGATCTCGAAAAGGTTACCGGCACCGGGGCAGGCGGGCGGATCACTAAAGAGGACGTCGGGCGTTACCTGGAAAAAGAGGAACGTAGACCAGGGCCGCAGGCCAGAGCAGAGCCTGAAAAGGAAGCCCGTCCAAAGCCAGCAGAACTGGTTGAACCAGGCCCGCCGGCGAGGCCGCTGGAGGAACTTGAGGAACGCGTGAGAATGTCGCGCCGCCGCAGAACAATCGCCGACCGGCTGGTGAAAGCCCAACAAAATGCGGCCATGCTGACCACCTTCAACGATGTGGACATGTCCGCGGTGATTGACACTCGCCAGCGCCGTAGGGAGTCTTTCCAGGAAAAATACGGAATCAAATTAGGCTTCATGTCTTTCTTCGTTAAGGCGTCGATTGGCGCTCTAAAAGAATTTCCCAGATTAAATGCAGAAATTGAGGGTGACGATATTATCCTCAAATACCATTATGATATCGGCATTGCCATCGGGGCTGAAGAAGGTTTGGTAGTGCCGGTGCTGAGAAACGCCAACCGGATGACGTTTGCCGAGATTGAGAAGAAAATCGCTGAATACATCGCAAAAGTCAGGGATAAAACTCTCACGATCGAGGATTTACAAGGAGGCACATTTACCATCACGAACGGCGGCGTATTTGGATCGCTGCTGAGCACTCCCATTCTCAACCCACCCCAGGTTGGCATCCTGGGTATGCACCGAATTGAAGACCGGCCGACGGCAAAAGATGGCCAGGTGATCATCCGGCCCATGATGTACCTGGCACTTAGTTATGACCACCGGATTGTCGACGGTCGTGAGGCAGTTCAGTTTTTATACCGGATTAGGCAATTGATTGAAGATCCCGTGTCCTTGCTGTTAGAAGGTTAATGCGTGGTCATTGGTTTGTCCTGGCTGCGGCGCTGCTATGGGGTACCACCGGTACTGCCCAGGCATTCGCTCCAACAGGCACGCAACCAGCCGCGGTAGGGGCAGTACGCCTGATTATCGGCAGCATGGTCTTATTGACATTCGCTCATTTCAGAGGAGTGCTGCATCGAGGAATACCATGGCCGCTCGTTCCAACTGCGTTTGCCAGCATCAGCATAGCAGCCTACCAGTTATTCTTTTTTGCCGGCGTAGCCCGGACGGGGGTAGCGATCGGGACAATTATCGCTATCGGCAGCGCACCCATTTTAGCGGGTCTTTTAGGATATCTATGGCGAAAAGAAAAGCCGCGCCAAAAGTGGGTCTGGGCAACTATGGTAGCCGTCACCGGATGTATATTAATTATGATTCCAAAGGGGGACGTTCAGATCGACCCGCTAGGTATCCTCTTGACCTTAGGCGCAGGCGCAGCTTACGCCACTTATGCGGTTGCCAGTAAGGGCTTGTTGGATAGCCACCCGCCGGATGCTGTTGCAGCCGTCGTCTTCAGCTTAGGTGCAATTATTCTTTCGCCACTCTTGATAAAATCAAACCTGGCCTGGCTGGTCCAGCCCCGCGGCCTGGCTGTAGCGCTTCATCTGGGAGTTTTTGCCACGGCCGCTGCATATGTCTTGTTTTCCCGCGGACTGAGGTCTATCCCAGTTGCTTCCGCGGTGACATTATCCCTGGCGGAACCCGTAACTGCGGGCTTTTTGGGTCTCCTCTTGTTGGGTGAGCGGCTCACCCCGGCGATTTTAATCGGCATGGCTCTCGTACTAAGCGGCCTGGCGCTGCTCACCACTGGCCGTTAGCTGAGCGTTTGCCGGATTGATCAATCTGTAAACCAGGATAATGGGATGGAGCGGCGCAGCACCGGTGCCATCTTCGATTTGCGATCGACAAGAGACGCCGGGAGCAGCGATAATCGCCCTTGGATTCTCCTTCAACGCTTTCCTTACCGCAGGAAAAAGTGCCTGTTCGCCGATCTGCATGGAAATCTCGTAATGCTCCGCCTCATATCCGAAGGCCCCCGCCATTCCGCAGCAACCCGATTGCACCACCTCGACTTCATAACCAACTGCCGTTAGCATTTGTACAGTGGCCGCTACGCCGGTTGGATAGCCGTCCGCCGCTGGCGGTTGGGTTTTTTGATAGCAGTGTCCATGGAGCAGAATTTTTTGTTGCTTTTCGGCTTGAGGTGAATTGGCTATGCGCACCGACCTTTTTAAATTGCCCTTATCCGGGCGGACTACAAACTCGTCCAGCATGAAAGCCCGGGTAGCAAGCCGTTCAACTCGCTCATCCGCGGGGAGAAGATCCCGGTATTCATCTCGCAGGGTATAAATTTCCGAAGGTTCTACGCCAATGACCGGCAGCTTGCCGCAAGGATCGGCCCGGTCGATCGCCTCAAGCACGCGAATTGCCTGCCTGCGAGCCGGGTCGATAAATCCCTTGGAAAGCAGCGTTCTTCCAGTTCCCACAACTGGTAAAACCTGGATGCTGCAGCCCCATTGCGTCAATATCTCCATCGCCGCCAGCGCTATCTCCGGCTGAAAATACTCGGTAAACGGGTCTGAGAGGAAAAGGCAGTCGACCTCACGATTTCCGGCATGCTGCTTTGAACCTTGCAGCTGAACACCATTTAGTTTTCGTTTCGAAATTAAATCGTGTAGAGACCGGCGCTGCAAAGAAGGTAATTTTCTTTGATGAGCCAGACCGAACAACCGCTCCCCCAACCTGCCTGCCAGGTTTGACCTCAGGAGAGCATTTGCGAGAGGCGCAAACCGGCGTCCCCATCGACCAACAGGCTCTATGTATGAAAATAAATAGTCGCTGACCGATCTCTTGTAATGTCTATGCGCAGTAGACCCGTAGTAATAATCTAGAAATTCGTACTTCAACTTGGCCATATCCACCGAGGACGGGCACTCCGCTTTACAGCCCTTGCACGCCAGACACAGGTCCAGGGCCGCGTACACTGTTTCCTCGGCACTTTCTTCATCCGGAAAACGACCGGAGATCATGGCACGCAGGAGGTTTGCCCGTCCCCGCGTGCTGTGCATTTCATCGGCGGTCACCTGGTAGGACGGGCACATGACCCCTCCGGCTTTACGGCACACGCCCGCGCCATTGCACATCTCAATGGCTCCATCCAAACCGGCCTGCCTCGAAAAATCCAGGTTAGATACCCACATATGAGCTGCGTAATCGGGCCCGTAGCGGAGATTCTCGGTCATCGGTGGGGCATCCGGCAGCTTACCTGGATTTAGAATGCCTTGTGGATCCGCAGCCTGTTTTAGATCTCTAAAAGCAGACACGATTTCTGGCCCATATGCAGGCAGGATCCACTGCGAGCGCACCAGTCCGTCCCCGTGCTCTCCGGTGACAGCGCCGCCCAGCTCAATGCAGAGAGCAGTAGATTCTTGAGCGATGGCGAGCATTTCTTCAACACCCTGGCGTCTTTTCAGATTCAGCAGCGGCCGGATATGCAGGCAACCAGCGGAGGCGTGGCCGTAGAAATCCCCCTGAGTACCATGCGATTGCAGGATGCCCTCGATTTCCCTCACAAACTCGCCCAGGCGCTCAACCGGAACAGACATATCCTCGATAAATGGCACCGGTTTCGGTTCCCCCGGGCGTGAGAGCAAGATCCCCAGGCCCATCTTGCGAACTCCCCAGACGCGCATCTGGTCGGCATACGATTCCGCAATCAAGACATCCTTCCCCAGCCTTTTGGCACGCTGCAGCAGATTCGAAAGGTCATCACCGGCAAACTCCACGACAAGAATTGCTGCAGGATCAATCCCGGAGACGCTTATGGGATCCAGAAAGGAAATTTGGTGGGCATAGGCCGGGACTGAACGAGCCAGCTGAATTAGGCTGCGGGAGATCAGTTCAATGGCAGAAGGGTGGCTTTGCAGCAGCTCGGGCACTGCATCGCAGGCTGCCGCAAGGCTTGGATATGCCAGCACGCCCAAGACGGTCTTCTTGGGAATTGAAACCAGGCGGACGGTTGCCTGGCGGATGAAGGCCAAAGTTCCCTCCGATCCAGCAATCAGAGGCGCCAGGTTTAAGGAACCGGATGGCACCGGCGGATATCCGGAATTGGCTCCGTCGCCCAGGAACCATTTAGCAGGAGAGGCCGGCGACCAGGGAAGCAGGTAGTTGAGGTTATAACCGGAGGCACGCCGCCAGGTCCGGGGCCAATTCTGACGTATGGCGGGCGCATATTGATCACGAATGTGTAAGGCGCTTCGATAGAGATTGGATTCGAGGGAATGTGTTGCGTGTTTCGTATTTCTTGAATCTCGGGTAGGAGGCTTTAGGCCGGCGCGGCGGCGGGCTTCCGGGAGCGATATCGTTTCAAAAGTTGCATGAGAGCCGTCGGCAAGGATGACGTCAACGGCATGCAAGTGATCGGCGGTCATACCGTATTCGATCGAGTGAGCACCGCTGGCGTTGCTGGCAATGCTGCCACCCATGGTGGCGCGTTCAGCGGAAGCCGGATCCGGGCCGAACTGCAGGCCGAATTGGGCAGCCTGCTGATTTAAAGTGGACATAATTACTCCCGGCTGGACCTTCGCTGTTTTCTCCTGCGGATTAATCTCAATAATATGATCCAGGTAGCGGGAGCAATCTATGACCAGGGCATTTCCTACTGCCTGCCCAGCCAAACTGGAGCCGGCGCCGCGGGCCAAGAGAGGAACCTGGTGATCAGCTGCAATCTCAACAACGGCCGATAATTCATCCAATGTTCGTGGGAAAACGACGCCAAGGGGTTCGATCTGGTAGAGAGAAGCATCCGTGCTGTACAGCAGTCGCGACGCCAGATCAAAAGCTACCTCACCAGTTATCGCTTTTTCCAGGTCGGCAATCAGATCCGGAATCGGTGATTTTTGTCGAAGATCCATATTATTCACCCAGGGATTCTAAATCATTAACCTCTTTCGCGCTCAGATATCGCCATTCACCTGACCGCAGCTCCCCGAGCGTTAGCGGACCAATTGCCACCCGAACCAGGCGCAACGTGGGAAAAGCAACTGCGGCGGTCATCTTCCTGACCTGATGTTTTTTGCCTTCTCGCAAAACGATTTTTAGCCATGTTGTAGGATGGTAATCCCTGACCGGCTCCGGACGAGGAGGTAAGTACGGAGCAGGTATAAGCTCCGCTTTTGCAGGTTTGGTTTTATAACCACTGATGACTACGCCTTTCTCAAGTTGTTTCACTGCACTTTCCGTTACAGTGCCTTCCACCTGGGCTAAATAGGTTTTTGGATGCTCGTATTTTGGATGGGTCAGCTTATGAATTAGCCCCCCATCATCTGTCAGCAGCAGCAGCCCCTCGCTTCTCAAATCTAAGCGACCAGCTGCGTATACACCGGGGACAGGCACGTAGTCGCTGATGGTCGGGCGACCCTCAGAATCAGTGAAAGTTGACAAGACACCGAATGGTTTAAAGAAAGCAATATATTTCATCGATGGCACTTCTGCCTTTTTCTCGAAATAGTGCGATGTTCAAGATAAAAGTCACATTGACGCAACTTTTAATTCGGGATACACTTTCCAGCGCATTCCTATCCACATTTGTAGGAGACACGTGAAATCTCATGAGTATAAGCCAGCTGGCCAGGTCAATTGTTGACTCACCGACATTAAGACTCAACGAAGAAGCCCGGCTGTTACGTGAACGGGGCCAACCGGTCATCCATCTGGGGATCGGCGAACCCAAAAATAGGGCACCGATCACGGCAATATTAAGTTCGGCCGCCAAATTAAGCAGTGGGGATGTCAAATATACACCCACTGACGGCATACCCTCACTCAAGAAAGCTATCATCAAGTATACCGAGGAGAATTACAACCGGCTGGTGGCACCTGAAAACATCATCGTAACTACAGGAGCCAAACAATCCCTTTATAATATCCTCTTTTCAGTCATAAACCCACAAGACGAGGTACTTATCCTAGTCCCCTACTGGGTCAGCTACCCGGAAATGGTCAAAATGGTGTATGGAGTACCCGTGATCGTGAGACCGGAGGACGGTACTTTCTATCCACGCATGGAGGATATCCTTGAAGCAGTCACTTCGTACACGAAGGCTATCATCGTCAATAGCCCTAATAATCCTTCGGGAGTGGTATATCCCAAGGACTTTATCGCTGAGATCGTCGAGTTCTGCGAAAAAAAGGGCATCTATCTCATCATGGACGATATTTATCATAAACTCGTGTTCGATGGGAAAACCGCCGTCCCTGGATATCAATTCACAAAAAAAGATGTCGAGAATACCAGGGTTATCCTGGTTAATGGAGTATCAAAAATCTACGGGATGACCGGTTTCCGCATTGGTTGGGTGATCGCAAGCCGGCGCATGGTGGAGGTGATGACCAACGTTCAGGCGCAGATGACGTCAAACGTCTCCGTAGTTCTGCAGGCGGCGGCCGAAGGAGCGCTTACCGGCATGCAGAGTGTAGTTGAGAGCTTGCGCCTGACTATTGAAAACAACCGCAATGTCATCATGCAGGAATTGAGAGGCTTCACGGATATTCGCGTTACTAAACCTGAGGGTACATTTTACTGCCTACCAGATTTCCGTGCTTATGGCAAAGACTCGGTCGAGCTCTCGAAATACCTATTGAAAAAAGCCCTGGTAGTCACGGTGCCTGGAAAAGAATTTGGAATGGAAGGGCACCTTCGCCTGAGTTTTGCCGGATCGGTGAAAGATCTAACCGAAGGGATCGCACGGATTAAGTGGGCCCTGGACCCCAACGCACCGAAAGAAATTTACATTGGAGATCGCAAACTTGTCCGAGATTGGCTATGAACAACCTGCTTAACATCAAAACACCTGCCCAAGACCAGGCAAAAGAGCTCATAAGCGATTTTGGTCTTGAGAATCATGGCTTGACCAATCTGCGAGCAGTCTACTGGAACTTGCCATCCGAAGCACTTTATGAAGAGATCGTCTTCCGGAGCGAAGGAAACATTTCCCATCTTGGCCCGATACTTGTTTATACAGGAAAGCACACTGCCAGGGCTGCAAACGATAAATTTATTGTTAAGGAGCCTGCCACAGAAGATCATATCTGGTGGGGCCAATACAACCGCCCGTACAGCCGGGAAAAGTTCGAAGAGCTGTATTCCCGGCTTCAAGGTTACCTGCAAGGAAAGGACGTGTTTATTCAAGACTGTTACGGCGGCGCAGATCCAGATTACCGTTTGCCGCTCCGGATTATCACCGAGTACGCCTGGCACAGCTTGTTTGCGCGAAATATGTTCATTTTGCCCGAAACCGCGGAGGAGTACCGGTGGCATATGCCTGAATTTACGGTACTATGCGTGCCCTCCTTTAAAGGTTACCCACCCATCGATGGCACCCCATCGCAAACCTTCATCATAATCAATTTCGAACAAAAACTCTGCGTAATCGGAAACACGGCTTACGGAGGAGAGATCAAAAAATCCGTTTTCACGCTGCTTAACTACCTGCTCCCGCTGAAGGGCGTGATGACGATGCACTGCTCGGCAAATATGGGTAAGGATGGAGATGTTGCCTTGTTCTTCGGTCTCTCTGGAACCGGTAAAACCACCCTGTCCGCTGATCCAAATCGCCGGTTGATCGGAGACGATGAGCACGGTTGGAGCGATCAGGGCGTGTTCAACTTTGAAGATGGTTGCTACGCCAAGGTTATCCAGCTATCTCCCACTGCCGAACCGGAAATTTTTGCCTGCACCCGAAGATTTGGCACCATCTTGGAAAACGTGGTCTTTGATCCGGTCACCCGCTTTATTGATCTGGACGACGACGCCTTTACGGAAAACACCCGGGCTTCATATCCCTTGGATTACATCGATAATGCGGTGCCAGCAAAAATGGGAGGGCATCCCAAGAACATCCTACTTTTAACCTGTGATGCCTCCGGCGTCATGCCGCCAATTGCCAGGTTAACCCCAGACCAGGCCCTATATCACTTTATATCAGGATATACTTCAAAAGTGGGCGGCACTGAGATCGGATTGGGCGAGGAGCCGGAAATCACCTTCAGCACGTGCTATGGCGCCCCCTTCATGGTACACCACCCCCGCTTTTACGCCGAGCTGCTGAAGCTCAAAATCTTGCGATATGGGGTAAACTGCTGGCTGCTCAATACCGGCTGGGTGGGTGGCCCATATGGTATCGGAAAGCGGATCAGCATCGGACATACGCGCGCCATGCTCAGCGCCGCTCTGGCAGGCGATTTGTTGGAGGTCGAATATGCCATCGACCCCGTGTTCGGATTTGAAGTCCCCAAAACCTGTCCAAACGTGCCGGATGCCGTGCTTAGCCCGGCGGCCTCTTGGCCGAGCAGAGCGGAATACATAAAAAAGTATCGCGAACTGGCGGCCCGGTTTATCGACAACTTCCATAAGTTTACCGACCATCCGGCAGTAAAAGAATTGGAAGCAGCAGGACCCAGGCGCATTTAGAAAGTACATGACAAGTTTGCGCGAACTCATCAGCCGCTGGTTTTCTAAGGTGGAGCCCTTACCGGCGGGGATCTATAGCTTTAAGGCACCCAGGGATGCATCCAAACAATACCGTCTGCATCTGCGCCTGGAGCCAGATGGGCGAGGCCTGCTCTTGATCAATGCTGCTACAGTGCTACATCTCAACCCGACTGCAGCGGAATACGCGTACCACCTGGTGCAAAAGGCTCCCAGGGAAGAGGCTGCCCGGCAAGTCTCCAGGCGCTACCGAGTCAGCTATGAAATAGCCATGCAAGATTACGTGGAATTCAGCGAATTCGTGGAATCTCTGTTGGAGGTACCTGATTTAGAACCAATCAGCTCCTTCGAAACAGGTCGACAACAACCTTACTCGGGGCGGATTTCGGCCCCCTACCGTCTGGATTGCGCCCTGACATACCGCCAGTTGGAGAGCTGTGCCGGCTCGCCTGGTTCGGTTTTTATAGAGCTAACGACCGCGGAGTGGAAATCAATCCTGGACAAGGCCTGGGCGGCCGGTATCCCTCACGTTATCTTGACCGGTGGAGAGCCCACCCTGCGCCCAGACCTGGTAGAGCTGCTGGATCACGCCGAGCAGCTGGGCATGGTTACCGGGCTGCTCACCGATGGCCAGCGCCTGGGCGACTCGGCATACCTGGACGCGCTACTCCAGGCTGGATTGGACCACACAGTGATTGTGCTAGAACCACAAAGAGACGAGAGCTGGGAAACTTTAATAAGTCTTACCTATTGGAAAGAAGCTTTAGAGGCTGACCTGCATATCGTCGCTCACCTGACAATCACCCCCGATAATGCCCCACAGGCTGGCGCGCTGCTGGAGGGGCTGGCGGGGACCGGCGTCCACGCCGTTTCACTGAGCGCCAGCAATCCTTCCCTTGCCAGCGTCCTAAGCGCTGCCCGCGAGCACGCGGCTTTGCTCGGATTGACTCTTGTCTGGGACTTGCCGGTGCCTTATACAGATTTGAATCCGATCGCAATAGAAACCGCAGATGAAAGTCCGGCTCCGGGAGCCGGGCGAGCCTGGCTCTACGTTCAGCCAAATGGAGATGTTCTCCCCGCCCGGGGGCGGGATCGCGTCCTGGGCAATATTCTGAGGGATCCCTGGGAGGCAATTTGGGTTCAAACCAATAGACCTCCGCACCTATAATAGGAACTCCTTCGGATTCATTTATTCCACGCCTGAGCATAAATGGCGCTAAAAAAATCGGCGGACAAGGGATCTTCTCCTCCGATCATCAGGCGTTCTCCATCGATCGCGCGAACTTGAAGCGCGCCTGGGGGAACCGAACCGGCCAATTCGCTCTGAAGACATGCTACCCAGCTTTCCAGCCCGATATCCACTTTGGGTAACCATTTCGGCTGATAATTCCGATACAGCCGGGCATGCTCTTCATCCAATACGAGCCACTCAAGGTGATGCTCCAGCAAGCGCAGGTCCGCGTTATTCGCAGTAATGCGAGCGACGTCATGACGAGCTCGTCCCAGGTGCTTCTGATAATAATCTCGGGTTGCATCTAAGTCATGACCGCCGACCCTGCGAGCGGTATGGAGGACCAGGGCGCGCAGTGGTGCTGTGAAGTTTATTATGTTTAGCGGTTGGCCGTCACTCGCCTCCAGCAACTCAAGGAATGGTTCTTCGTAGGGTTGGAGAATGACTGCATGCTGCTGAGCTGCCTGGCGGCGAAGGGCAGCGCGGGTCTGAACATCGGCGGCAACACCGCGCGTGCGGTAATCCGGATTTACGGTCATCACCAGATGCGATTGTCCAGCAGGTTGGAGAATACCCTTCTTTACCAGGCCAACCATGACGGCGGCCAGGACAGTATTGAGAGGCATTGCCAGGAGGCTGGCAGCTTCAGGTGCGGTTAACCCGCGCTTGATACCGCCGCCCTCAACGACAGCAACTGCAGGCTGATAAGCCGGTTTCTTCCTGCGAGCTGGCCTAAATGCAAATATGGATAAGACCAGCAGGGGGATAAAGGCTAAAAGTTGCGCTAAAGGACTGATCCAAAAGAGCATCGTGAGCCCGAGGCTGAGCAGGGCAAATACAACCCGACCGGTTCCTCGGCTCTTTCGAAAGAAAAAAAACCCGAAGAGGGCGAGAAATGAAAAGCCCGCCAAGAGGCGAACTTCGGGGTGCCGCATGAACCAAATGAAAAGATTCGTCAATGTATTCGTCATGCAGAATCGCCCACCGGCACAGGATAGTTGGCCAGCTCCGGCTTACTTTTGAGTATTCAACCTTGGGCTTGGGAATGAATCCAGGTCTTCCAGGGAAATTAGACCGGTCATATTGCCTGTCGATCGCCGGTCGGTCCGAACCATTCCTTCGGTGGGGATAAAACCAGCGGTGTGAAGCGGGTTGAGGTGATGATTGGTCCCGCACGCTCCACTGCATCCTGAGCATCCGCCGCCCGCACCTTCTGCAATACGATTTCCTTCCCGGGCTTCCCGCTCGATACGACATCCACCCCCGCACAGGGGCAGGTCGGGGCAATCCCAACACTTCTCAGGGAGCCCGGCCCATTGCGGATCCAGCTCACGATCGCGGAAGCTGCGGAAAAGCTCTCCGTTCCAAATCTGGTCCCAGGGATCCCGCAAAAGGTTCCCGGCCGACACATAGTAGGATTGGCACGGCAGCACATCGCCATTTGGCTCGATACATAACGAATATTCGCCAGCGTTGCAGCGCTTGGCACCGATTTCTAACTCAACGGGGTTCATGCGGCAGTATTCGGTAGGCGTGTACCACAGAAAACGCATGCCGAGTTCGGCAGCTCGATCCCTGACGCGAACCAGCAGTGGAGGCATATCTTCCTCTGGGATAGCGTTGGGATGAGCAAAACCGCCGCCAGAGTAGATCATCCCATTCATGGCAAAAGTGCGCACACCCAGTTCGTGCAGGAATTCCACGATCGCCTCAGCATGGTTCATGTTGGTACGCATCAACGTGGTGTTGGTGATGGTGTAGACTCCGCTCTCTAAGGCATTCAGAATGCCTCGCACGGTCTGGTGGAAAGAGGCTGCGCCCATCATGGCATCATGAACGGTAGGTATGTGGGAGCCAAGGGTAACCTGCACGTGGTTGAGTCCAGCTTCAGCCAGGGTTTGCATATAGGGTTTGTGTTGGATGCGGCGCCCGTTCGTATTCAGTCCCACAATCGGACCGAGGCGGTCTGCGTAGGCGATTATCTCAGGAAGGTCGGGATGGAGCGTGGCCTCCCCACCGGTAAGGATGATATGCGGAACGCCTACCTCAACAAGTTTATCAATGACCTGCTTCCATCCTTCCAGGGGCAAGGAGGGCATCTCCAAACGATCCGGCTCGTTGTAGCAATGCGGGCATTCATTATTGCAACCATATGTCAGGGCGATATCGACCTTATAGGGCGCATGGATTCGGGTGCTGAACATCGGCGCCTGGCCCAAGCTTTCTATTTCGCAGGTTGGGCAGCTCTCGCCGGGTGAAGAGAATCGCTCCACCATCGTGTAGATTTGGTCGATCTCCCGATCTAAATGGTCAGGTTCGGCGATCTCGTAGTGCGCCAGCAGGCGTACTCGAGCTTGAGAACGAGGCACGCCATCCAAGGCTAACTTGGCCATCCAGGCCGCGGTGGGATTAAGGTGAATCACATCGGTGACATCCACGAACAGGACGCCGGCCCCATTTCGCTCTATCCGTAGATGGTTTCGAAATTTAATATCAAGGGAAGAAAAGCGGTAAGTGTAGAGGCCCGGCGCGGGAGGAGCTTGTTCAGGAAAGGCAGAAAATAGATTGCGGGAATCCTGCCATAAGCCATTCCATACCCGGCGAGCGAGGGCGGGCGAGTGTAATATATCGGTCATCGAGTCACCTATAAGAGAATACGGTCCGCTTGGTAAAAAGTTGGTTAAGTATATCTAGATCCTGAAAGATATGCAAGCAAGAGCAATCCGAAACCACTTAAAGGGCCCAGGCCAACATCAAGCCGAATATTGCCAGAACGACTCCAAGATGTAAAAAAAGGTGGCTATTGCCCACCCAACCAGCCCCCGGGAAAAATTGCAGCACGCCATTGATAACCACAAACAGAATGCCGATCAAGGGCAAAAGACCTTTGCGGTGGGCGAAGAAATCTGAGAGCTTGTCCAGGATTTTATTGATGCTTGGCTGCATGCGGACCCCAGCGATCAGGATCATTAATCCGACTGTTATTCACGTCTTACGCATCATGTTTCACGGTTCAGATACGGCTTAAAACGTCCCAGTAACCGGCCAGGAATTCGACCTTGTATCTTTACTCCGCCGTTGCCGTGCTCAATTTTATCAACTTGACCCTGTTCATGAAAAAGGGCAATCAAACCGCCTTCGTCATAGGGTAAACGAACTGCGATAGAAGCGAAGTTCTCATACAAGTTTTCGCTCACAAGGTCCAGTAGGTCTGAGACACCCTCACCGGTGAGCGCGGAGATAGCCACGGCATTTGGGAAATTGGCGAGCACCTGGCGGGCGCGATCCGGATCACCTAATTTGTCAATCTTGTTTAGCGCGACCAGAATCGGAACGTGATCGGCTTCAATTTCCACCAAGGTCTCGTGGACAGCCCGCGCCTGGGCGTGAGCGCTCGGATGGGTAATATCGACGACGTGCAGAAGCAGATCGGCCTCAGCAATCTCCTCTAATGTGGCGCGAAATGCTGCAATCAGGGTAGTGGGAAGCTTCTGGATAAAACCGACCGTGTCCGTGAAAAGCGCCAGATCGGCGTCTGGCAGTTCCACCCGGCGTGTCGTGGGATCCAGGGTTGCGAATAACTGGTCGGCAACATAAACATCGGCGTCTGCGAGGCGGTTCAACAGGGTTGATTTCCCCGCATTGGTATATCCAACGAGGGCGACAACTGGGATGCGAGAGCGCTTACGGCGCGCACGATATTGCTTGCGATGGGTGCGCACTCTCTCAAGTTGATCTTTCAAATTGCTAATGCGCCGGCGAATGTCGCGGCGGTCGACCTCCAATTGGGTCTCACCGGGGCCACGCAAGCCGACCCCGCCAACGCTGCCTGCCCGGCCGCCACCACCCCCTGCCTGCCGGGCAAGGTGGGTCCAGGCCCGCGTCAGTCGGGGCAAACGATATTCGTATTGCGCCAGTTCAACCTGCAAAGCCCCCTCGCTGGTATTGGCGTGCTGGGCAAAAATATCAAGGATCAGCGCCGTCCGGTCAAGTATGCGAACGTTATCGCCAAAAGAACGCTCCAATTCACGCAGATGGCGTGGGGAGAGCTCCTCATCAAAAAGAACAACATCCGCCTGGGTCTCTTCGACCAGCGCTTTTACCTCATCCACTTTGCCAGGTCCAATAAACGTCTTTGGATTAGGGCTGTCGAATCTTTGGGTAGCCTCGCCAACCACGTCCAGGCCAGCGGTTTCTGAAAGAAGGGTCAATTCTGTTAGAGAATCTTCTAAAGAAAGCAAATCGTCCTCTCTGCGCCATTCAACGCCAACCAAAAACGCGCGCTCGCGAGGACGAACGGTAGGTTCCGGGGTTTTAGGTGACATATATTCCTATGCAGATTTCTCCATTGATCGCGAGTACGATTCTCCTCTAATCTGATTTAACTGGATTAAAGGTTCGTATAATTTTGCGAATTTTTCGCCAGGTGGCTGCTTCCGGATCGGCAACAAGATGTGAAACTCCGAACCGGGACAGCTCACTTCATCACATCCGGGTGAATTTACCCAAATTGTACCACCATGCGCTTCAATAATTCCCTTTGTGATGGGAAGCCCTAATCCAGGGCCGCCACCTTTAAACTTTATTTTACCACTAGAGTGCAGGGAAACGTTTGCTGAACGGGAAAATTTTTCAAAAATCCTTTCATGATCTTCTGGTGCAATACCGATACCGGTATCGGCGACAATGATCTCAAAAAATCCAGGCAGCTGGCGCCCCGCCACCGAGATCATGCCACCATCCGGCGTGTATTTGATGGCATTGGAAATCAGATTTCTAAAAGCCTGGTAAAGGCGTTCAGGGTCGACAAAGCTCATCTCGTCCCCGCCATCGATTGATGCAATTTTCAATGTCTGTTGGCGTAGTTCAGCCGATGAGCTGATATCGGCCTCAACGATCCTCAGTAAGCGATTCATCCATACCGGCTGATAATTCAGGAAAAGCATATTGTTGTCAATCAGAGACACATCGATCATATCCTTGACGATTTCTCGCAGGCGATGAGTTCCCTGCCCAATCCCATCCAAATATTGGCTAAAGTGCCCGTCTCCATTAACCTTTTGAAGAACTTCACGGAGCATTGAGGCATAACCTTCAATTAAAGTTAATGGTGTTTTGAGCTCATGAGCTGCCACCGCAATAAAATCTGATTTGCTCTTATCCAATTTTTCCAGAGAAAGTCGGGCATTTTCTGATTCCTTGGAATATTGGGCAATGAAAAGATCCGCCTCACAATCAGCAACAAATTGGAAAACAGAAACAAATACAGGTAATAGGTAATCTATCAAATCAAGAGCCTGTTCAGGGTTCAGCTCTTCCCGAGTTACCTGGTGGGTAATCGATTGGATTTTGCTAAGAAGCGGGAAAAGGCTGGTATCCTTCTGGCGTATGTCGGATTCTGGCCGTGCATTCACCCACTCAGTTAAAAGTGGAGCCAGTGCCAGCGGATTATCGGAATCTAACGCCTCGAGCAGAAGATCATAGAATCTATCGAGCTCAAATGAAAAACTCTGGCGCACTCCCTCTGCTTGCGCCAGTTCCTGGGAAGCCCGAGCTAACCACTTCGATTTAATCTTCCCCAACAGCTCGACAGCAATCATGTCAATAATTGGGCGAGGTGAGGGCTTGCAGGCGTGCATCGCAGGCCTGCAAGCCCTCACCCTCCCACTTTCTGTAGAAGTTACATTCTTACCGTATACATAGATTAGAACGAAATAAGCCGGGTTTTGTTACCAGTTTTGGGTTAACCAAGCTGTAAGCACTTCCCCCACAATTTGCAGGCTCTGGTCAGAAACCTTGTCTACAGTATCTTCGGAAGTGTGCCAATAAGGATAGTCGAAATCGATAATATCAACTGCGGGAATTCCAGCATTTAGGAAGGGGGTGTGATCATCCAGAATCGAATACTTAGGTAGCGGAATGAAAGCTTCTGAATAACCCAGTTTGGCGGCCGTAGCCCAGATTTGAGCGGTCAATTCTGCATTGGAATTTCTCTCAATGTGGATGTTAAGATTTGCATCCCCAATCATATCAACAATAACCACCGCATCAGGCTGGCTCTCCAAATTATCAACAAAGGCGCGCGAGCCCAAGATCCAATCCCAACCCGGGATATTGCCATTATCTTCTGCATCGAAGAAAACGAGCCAGATTTCTTTTTGAAGATCAGGCGATAACGTCCGAGCCAGTTCCATTAACACGGCCACGCCCGAAGCGCCATCGTTAGCGCCAGGCACTGGCTGGGAACGTTTTTGCGGATCCGGATCCTTATCTGCGATAAGGCGGGAGTCAAAGTGTGCGCCGATGATAATCCAGGGAGTGTCTGCATCCTGGTCTGGCAATCGCTTTGCGACAACATTTACGATGGGATGCCCCAGCATGACCGCATCCTGAACCTGGGTTTGCCAGCCGTGTTTTTCAGTCTCGGTTTGTATCCAATCGACCACGCGGCGGTGCGCTTCACTCCCAGGAACACGTGGGCCCAGCTCCGTCTGAAAGGCCACGTCTTGTAAAGCCCGTTGGCCATCGAAACTTTCAACGGTCCCGCCTCCGTCAAAAAAATAGAAAAAACCGATGCCCCCAATCGCTGCAATAAGGGCGATTAAGAACAAAACAATGAATATTTTATTCCTGGTAGCACCAATCATGGCTTCGGCCGGTTCCTCCGCGGCTGGAGTATTCATGAAAACCTAAATAAACTGCAGTTCCCCCAATTTTAGCAGATACTGATCCAATTCTTCAATGGCCCGTTCAGCATACGCGGCAGCTCGCTCGCGCTTGTTTCTGCGAGGTTTATCTTCAAGCGGAGGCAGGATTCCGAAGTTCGCCTTCATCGGTTGGAAATCGGCAGGGCTGGCGTGGGTCACATAATGACAGAGTGCGCCGAGCATGGTCGTTTTCGGCAACTCCACAGGTTTCGCACCGTGTACCCAGCGCGCCGCGTTCCATCCAGCAAGTAAACCCGTCGCAAAATTGCCAACGTACCCTTCTACGCCCGTGATCTGGCCTGCAAAGAACAGATCTTCCCTTTCTTTGAATTGGAGCGTAGGCATGAGCAACTCCGGAGAGTAGATAAACGTATTGCGATGCATCTGTCCGTACCGGACGAACTCAGCGTTTTCGAGGCCGGGGATCATGCGAAATACGCGGCGCTGCCCTGAAAACCTCAGATTGGTTTGAAAGCCAACGATATTGTAGAGAGTGCCGGCCAGATTGTCCTGGCGGAGTTGGACGACCGCATGAGGCCGCTTGCCGGTCCTGGGATCCGTCAGACCAACCGGCCGCAAGGGTCCGTATGCCAGGGACTTGTGACCGCGGCGTGCCAGGATCTCAACAGGTAAGCATCCTTCAAAGAATTGGTGAGCGCCGGCGCGAACGCCGGATTCCATATCCCTTTCGAATTCCTTCAATTCAATGCGATCGGCACTGGCAAGCGCATGCACAAAGGCGTCATACTCCGGTTCGGTCATAGGGCAATTAATGTAATCTCCTTCCGCTCGTTCATTGCGATCATAACGAGAAGCGCGGAATGCAACGCTCATATTGATCGATTCCGCGGTGACGATTGGCGCAATGGCGTCGTAGAAATACAACTGTCCTTGCCCGCTCAATCTCAGAATATCCTCGGAAAGCCGGGCTGAGGTGAGGGGACCAGAAGCGACGATTACTGGGCCGGATGGAATTTCGGTAGCCTCCCGACGAATCACCCGGATGTCTGGGTGCCCTTCAATTTTTTCTGTTAACCTCTGGGCAAAAAGTTGGCGATCAACCGCTAATGCGCTGCCGGCAGGAACGGCGGTTTCTTCTGCCACCCGGACAAGCAGAGAAGACAGGCGCCGTAACTCTTCTTTCAGTAACCCGGCGGCGCGATCAGGCAGGTTAGAACCGAGCGAATTAGAACAAACCAATTCGCCGAGGTAAGCCGTAGTATGCGCGCCCGTTTCAACTTGCGGGCGCATCTCATACAGGTCAACTTCTAGGCCTCGCTCAGCCGCCTGCCAGGCCGCTTCACAACCAGCCAATCCGCCGCCGATTACAATCAGATCAGTCATGGGTGTATTTTACCAAAACTATCCATCACAGAATGAATTATAATATCTACACGCAACGCACTCTCCTGTTAGGTTACAAATGTCACCCGCAATTAATTCAAAATAGGGTGGTAAATTTTCTTATTTGGTGCTATAAGTATATAGGAACGTATCATCTCAATAAATAAGAGGAATGTTGGACTTTCCCGGCGGGCTTCGCCCGCACCGAAAGCCTGGTACCTCCCTTTTCTTGAGAAGATATAGAGGAACTTCACTTTGAAGAGGAGCAAAGACTATGTTTCATGGTTTCGGTGCACCCGAACTGATTATCATCCTGGTGATTGTCCTGGTTCTGTTCGGCGTTGGTCGAATCGGTAAGATCGCCGGAGAAATGGGAAGCGGTATTCGCGCATTTAAGGACGGCTTACAGGGCTCTGACGAGCAGGAAGAGGGACAAGCTGAAAAAGAGGAGACAAAAGGAGCTTAACCGGCGCGGTTACACCTCCATTTTTTTGCCGCAGGCGACAACCTCTTGTTCCTGCGGGCCGTTTCCTTTCCCTGGAGACGGCTTTTCTCTTTTATCTCCCTTGTTTGGGCATAATGATCACGTTAGATAAATATCTGGAGGCCTCGGCGGCCCAACACAGTCACCTGTGCCCGCGCCAGGTGCTGGGGATCCGCGCAGCCTTGGTGGCAACTGACCTCTTGGAGCTGGATACGCCGTGCCCGGATAAGCGCTTGCTGGTGATCTCAGAGACGGATGGCTGCTTCACGGATGGGGTTCGCGTTGTAACCGGCGTCAGCGTGGGTCACCGCACGCTAAGAATTGAGGATTACGGAAAAATCGCGGCCACGTTTATCGACGTCAAACAAGGGCGCGCCATACGCGTTGCTCCCAGAGCGGGCGTGCGCGAGCAGGCCCGGAATTACAGGCCGGAGGAAAAACGGCGCTATTTTTCCCAACTCCACGCCTACCAGATCATGCCGGCGGAGGCGCTTTTCAAAATCCAGGAAGTGCGCTTAACCACGCCGCTGAGGGCCATCATCAGCCGGGCGGGCGTACGCACCGAATGCGATCAATGTGGGGAGGAGATCATCAACGAACGAGAAATTCGGCGGGATGGCCTTACCCTCTGCCATAGCTGCGCAGGCAAAGCATACTACGTTGCGATCAACGAGTTGAAACCCACGAAGCAAGATTGACAACATAAATATAATAGTATGCCTTTGCTCCGCATCGGACCCCAATTGAGGATTCACTATCTAGACCTAAACCCAGGGGCGGACAAAATTGCATTATTACTACACGGGTTAGGAGCCACGTGCCAGTCCTGGCGGCTGCAGTTTCCACCACTGCTGTCTTCAGGTTATCGCATCTTGGTTCCAGATGCTCGCGGTTTCGGAAAATCCTCGTTTCCCGGAGGAGGAACAAGCATCCAGGCGATGGCTGGAGACATTGCAGCGCTGCTGCAACAGGAAAAAGTCACTCGGGCAGACGTAATCGGCATATCGATGGGCGGCGCATTAGCACTTCAGCTGGCTCTCGATCATCCGCACCGGGTTGACAGGCTGGTGTTGGTAAACACCTTTGCCAGGCTCCGGCCCAAACGAGTGAGGGCGTGGGCGTATTTCGTTCTTCGTTTCTTCCTCATTCACACGACCGGGCTTCCATTCCAGGCTCGCCTGGTTGCCAGGCGCATTTTTCCCCATCCGCAACAAGCACACCTCCGTGCAGAATTGCTCGACGAGATTCTGCAGGCTGATCCGAATGGCTACCGGGCTACGATGCGCGCCCTGGCCCGATTTAACGTTAGCAGACACCTCAATGAGATCTGCGCACCTACATTGATTATCAGCGGAGAAGTGGATACTACCATTCCGTTAGAGGATCAGCGGAAATTAGCCTCAGGAATTTCCATCGTCGAACACGTGGTCATTCCAGGCGCGGGTCATGCCGTCACCGCTGAAAAACCGATGGAATTCAACCGTGCTCTGATGGATTACCTGGCCAGAACAGGCTCCTAAACATGTTTATTGCTTTCCCCGGTGTCCGCGTCGCGGTCCAACCACAACTCCCGATATTGGCGCCGCCAGTCCCCCAGAAAACGGAGAGCAATTACCAGGCCAACTGCTCCCGATACTGCTATTGTCTCAGCCTCCATATTGAAAAGCCACAATACGAGCGGGCAGATTAATCCGGCAATCACACTGGCTCGGGCAGCGTGATGCATCGTCAATGTGAGCGCCACCAATACTCCCAGGCAAAGCACAAATCCCAACGGTGAGCAGGCGAGGATCGTTCCACCTGCGGTCGCCAACCCCATGCCGCCGCGAAAACCGGCAAGAACAGGCCAGCAATGACCCGCAACGGCAAAACCGGCGGTTATTGCTGGGATCCAAACCGCGGATCCAAACTGAATCCCGAGGTATGTGGGCACGAAACCCTTAGCGATGTCCAGTGCAAAAACCACGGTACCGGGCATCAATCCTGCCTGACGAAATGTGTTTGTGGCGGTTGCGTGACCGGAGCCGGCCTTGCGGACGTCCACCCCCTTTACCAGGCGAGTAATCCATACCGCAAAAGGCAAGGATCCGCTCAGATATCCCAGCAGGCCAAATCCCAAAACTTGTAGCCAGAGGGGCATCTATTGATCAACGATCATGATGATCTGTGGAAACGTCTTCGCCATATTCTTCCCTTGGCCTGGATAGCAAGCCAAAGATAAGCGCTCCGCCAACACCCATTGCCACAAGAATCAATTCGGTGATCCCAAATACCGACCTGCCTTGTTCGGGCGTTAATCCCCATCCTATCACCCTCCCGAGGAGGATTGCCAGCGGCAAAGGTGCAATGAGAAATAAGGCAGCCACTCTGGCTCGCCAACCGCGCAGATCAAGATTCCCGGGCAAACGCAGTCTGCCAAAAACCAGGGTATATAAACCAACGATAAATATCAGCATTTCCAGCATATTTGCAACACCTTACTCAGGTTTTCTGAATAATTACCCAGGCCGTAGAGCCTTCCTTCTCAATCGATCGATTTGCGTTTGGGTAGAAAAACAGATCAAATATACTTTCCGGCGAAAGAAATTTGGACCGCATCAAGGCAAATCGCTCCATAATCGCGACAATTTTTACCGGAATTGTGCCGATATCTGGTTCTTCTACGACGATCCGGCCGCCCGGTATCAGCACGCGCCAAAGTTCCCTGGCAGTCAGCAACTGGTCATGCACGTGATGCATAGCGTCCACCAGAATGATCCGGTGGAAGAAATTGTCAGAAAACGGCAGGGCCTCGGTTTTTGAACAAACCGTCCATAATCCGTTCATAACCACTACCTGGCGCAGCATTCCAGACGACAGATCGACAACCACGACGGCCGACACTTTATCTCTTAAAACCTTGGACACTCGGCCGGTTCCACCACCGGCATCCAAAAGTGTCCCTTTAACAGGAAGATCAGCGAGCTCGACCAAGCGGTCCGGCTCCGGCGGCGTGATGAATTTTTCATAGATAGGGGCAAACAGGTCAAAATGATTAAAGAGCGGCATCACACCAACAATTTACTTTCACAAAACAAATATTCGCTGCAGACATGGATGAATGCCTTGACCACGCTGCTCGCTATTGCTGAGAACTGTTAAATACCGCTGGCAGGAAAAACCGTGTCTGCACCTCAGAGAAGCTGAATTCAACAAAGTTTACCAGCGCCAGGTTTCTTTGGCAATCAGCCAGCGTGTCAACAAATACTCTTTCCGAGAGAGGCAAACCTTGCAAATCATATACCTGTACCCAGACCGAATCGTTCGATTCGATGACGTGATCCGAAAGTATGATCTCAAAACCACCGGGGCCGAAATTTTGTGTTATTCCAGACAGGGATAAGGCGAACAGGTCGGTCCCCTGGAGAACACCTCCAGCTTCAACTACCAACATCTTAGCCGGCAAGCCATCCCGGTCAAAAATCTGACCGGCGATGCCAAGATAGTTACAGCCTAATTCGGGATGCGAAAAATTGGGCAACCAGCGAGGTGAACCTGGCTGGACAACGTATTTTCTTGATGATTGTGAGGGAGCGGCTCCTACGGGATCGGCGGGCAACCGTACTGGAGTAGCAAGTGCGATGGTCGGTGGGGCGATCACCGCCGTATTGGTAGCCAATGGAACCGGCGAAGGAGGCGAGCTGGCAAGGATTGTAGGCGCCGGGGTCCTGGTAGGAAGGATCACCTGCGGGGTATCCGTCTCAACAGCGACGATCTGTTGAATCAAACCGCAGCCGGCTAATAATGGTAATAGGAACAATGGAATGATTAATATACGTTGCACCGGCCTTTACTCCTGTTTTAAGCAAACTAATTATACAGTGCATATTGCAAGTTTTATCTTTCTAGATTAAACTTTTGCTCAGATCCGCAAAATAGGAGGACTCTCGGCGTACACAATGACAAATTTGTCCCTTCAAAACCACAAATCTGTTCTTTGGCTTGCCATTATTTTCATATTTCTGATTCTTCTAATAATATCATTTCCCTTCAGAACAGCTGCATCCCCGGCAAATTCGCCAAGGGTAGGTTCATTTGATACATTTGCATCGCCCACCGCCAGCGTTACTCTGTCCGCTCTACCAAACCTTCCGTCTACAGCCACTTCAACCCCATTTCAGCCGGATTTACAACAAACCACCACCCCAGCGA
Source organism: Anaerolineales bacterium (assembly GCA_036507795.1). Lineage (GTDB taxonomy): Bacteria > Chloroflexota > Anaerolineae > Anaerolineales > UBA4823 > DASQQR01. The sequence continues at coordinate 40,104 of DATCIL010000029.1, forward strand.
GCTTGTATATGCCAGTATTGTCAAAGTCGGTCCCTCCTACCCCAACACCCACGGCAACGCTACCGCCAGATCCAAACCCATCCACTGTCCTCTATTGCAATTCTCATGCCATTGATATTCCGGATAATGATTCCAGCGGTATTACCAGCAACATTCAAATTGGTGATGCCAAATATATTCTCGATCTGGAAATCCGCTTGGACATATCGCATTCATGGGTTGGCGATATCAAAGCCACACTCGCCCATGAGGACAACAGCTCCCAAATCACATTAGTCAACCAGCCGGGAATACCTGCCAGCGCATCTGGTTGTGACCAGGATAATATCGCAGCCATCCTTGATGACGATATCACCCTCCCCGTTGAGGAACGTTGCTCGGCAAATGTTCCCTCGATATCGGGGATATTCAGGCCCCAGCAACCCCTGTCCACATTTATCGGCGAAACCTTTAATGGAAACTGGACCCTGAAGGTTTCCGACAATTACGAGGGGGATGCAGGCCGGTTACACGAGTGGTGCATTTCCGCCAAAATCAGCGACGTTGCGGCGACTCCGACACCGCCGCCAAGTGTCGGTTCGCTTCCATCCCACGCCCAGATTGCCAAAATATCCGGACAATCTCAGGCCCTGCCTTTAGACTGCGAATCCAGGTCGGCAGTAGATTGGGCCGCATATTTCGGGAAAAAAATTGATGAATTTGATTTTTTTTACAGCTTGCCCGAATCGGATGACCCAGACCTGGGCTTCGTAGGAAATGTATACGGCTCGTGGGGTCAAATTCCGCCCTACTCTTATGGTGTACATGCAGCGCCAATCGCTGCTGCGCTGAGGGATTATGGCCTGGAGGCTTACGCCCACCGCCCGCTTAGTTGGGACGAGTTGCGGGCTGAAATTGCTTCCGGACGGCCCGTTATTGCCTGGATTGCCGGCAATGTAATTAATGGTGTAGCTGTTTATGTCGTAAATGGTGTTCCGATTTACTACCAACCATCTGAAGGAGGCCACACCGTCGTGGCGCGATACGAGCACACGGTTATTGTCACTGGCTACACCACGGATTCTGTCAGTTATCTGAACGGCGGGGCCATCTATACCAAAAGCTTATCTCAATTCCTGGAGTCATGGTCTGCGCTGCGTAACATGGCAGTTACTGCCAGGCCATGAATGAAGAAAGCTCACTCAATATTAAACAAAAAAAGCCTCTCGTGCAGAGGCCTTAAGTAAATTCGATCTAAAGGATCTAAAATTCGTCATCGTCAAGCCACAATTCCTCGTCTTCCTCCTCCAAATCCAGTTCATCCCACTCCTCCAATTCTTCTTCTTCCTCTTCCCAGACATCTTCGATCAAATCATCAGCGCGCGAATAGGTCATGCAACCTTCGTCTGGATCGATCTCGACCGCAGCAGCCCCACAATACCCATCATCGAGGAAGACACAATCAACATAATGGCAACGAATTCGAGGCATGTTCTTCTCCTAGTTCACCATTTCCGGTCGATATTCATCCTGCTCCCGCAGGACGCGCTGAAGTGACAATACCAACAGCAAAACCAAGATAATTGCAGAAAGCACACAGTAAGGGCAGATCGCCTTAAGCACAGCGACTTCGATGTAGGTCAAATAAACCGAGTAAAGCACTCCCGCCAGACTGATACCAAAAACCAGGCTGGGACCATAGTCCAACCAAAAACCACCGCGCGCCTCCACTAAAAGCAAGAGAATAATGACTAAATAGGCTCCAGCTCCCAAAAGCGCGATAGGAATCCCGTAGATTTCCGAATACTGGCTGGAATTCACTGATTCGCAATCACCAATGGGTCCGCATAATGCATAACGATTCGCCACCTTGACCCAGGTTAAATAGGCAGAATCCAGAAAGCCGAGAGCGGCTAATATTATCGAGAAGATTCGCAATTTATCCTTCAATTTCCATCCAATTTCCTAGCGGCCAGGCGTCGATCTCCGCCTCAGCTGGCAAGGATTTTACCCCAGCCGGAATTATCAGTAAAGCATTTGCCTGAACCAAAGAACGCAGGTTTCCTGAGCCCTGGTGGCCGGTTAATCGGGCAAACCAATGACCATCCTCAGATTTAACAAAAGCTCGCAAATAACTCTCCCGTCCATCCGAATTTACTGGTTCGAGCAATTTTACCTTGATTGATGGACGGGGTTGATCTGGAAGTCCTGACAATTTTATTAGTGCTGGGCGAACAAACACCTCATAGCCCACGAAAGCCGAAACGGGGTTTCCCGGAAGACCGACGATTGGTATCGATTGATATGTTCCGAAAGTAAGTGGTTTTCCCGGACGCATATTAACTCGCCAAAAATTTAGCTCGCCCCGCTGCTCAACAACCATTCTCACAAAATCAAAAGCCCCCACACTTACCCCGGCGGAGGAGAGGATCAGGTCAGCGCCACTGGCTACCGAGCGATCCAGGATTTCCCGGACAGCCTCTTCCCTGTCCGGAGCAATCCCGAGCTTGATGGCTTCTCCCCCATCCCGTTCAACAAGCGCTGAAAGAGTATAGGCATTTGCATCATGGATTTTGCCCGGCTCAAGTGGTTCTTCAACTGGAAGAAGCTCATCACCTGTGGAAAGCAATCCAACTCTTGGGCGGCGATAGACCGGTACCTGAGATACTCCCAGCATCGCCAGGAAGCCAACATCTTGAGGCCGCAATCGATTTTTCGAGGGCAGGACAACTTCTCCCTGAGATACGTCCTGTCCTTTCGGGCGCACATAATCTCCCGAACCGACGGATCGGTAGATTCTCACGTGCGAAGGACACCCGGCTTCCGTTATCATTTCATCCCGGTATTGGTCCGTCGACTCCACAGGTACCACCGCATCGGCGCCGCGCGGAAGAGGTGCCCCAGTCATGATGCGGACTGCCTCTCCCGGACCAACTTTGTCCTGAGAAACCTGTCCAGCTGGAATATCGCCAATGACGCGTAGTTCCACAGGTATATCCGGGTTAGCTGATGCAACATCCGCTGATCTGACCGCAAACCCATCCATGCTGGAGTTGGCAAATAGCGGCAAGTCGAGCTCGGATACGACCGGTTCTGCCAACACTCGTCCCACGGCATGAGTTAATGGGATTCTTTCGGCGTCTACCGGGGTGAAGGCTCCCAAGAGACGATGGCGGGCTTCAGCTACGCTTAGCAATGGTGTCACAATTTTTTCTCCGGATTTGGCGCGGAATTATACCACTTTCACCTTCTGAATACTCTAACCAGGCCGGGAGCGGTTTGCTTCCAAAACATTAGGCAGATTTTCCAGGCGATCCAGAACTTTACTGAGCTGCGCCAAATCTCTGACCTCTAATATAAGCTCAAATACTGCCAGGTTCTTCTTATTTACGTCGACATTAACTTTGGCCATATTGATGCCCTCTTCAGCAATAATCGTGGACACATCTCGCATCAGACCATCCCGGTCATAAGCCTTGATTTGTACAGGTATTGGGTAAGTGTCTTTTGGCTCGCCCCAGGAAACCTTTACCAAACGTTCGCGATCGCGAATACGCAAAATGTTCGGGCAATCTTGCCGGTGAATGGTCGCACCCCGTCCCCGGGTAATATAGCCAACGATAGCATCCCCCGGCGCAGGGCTGCAGCACTTCGCCATCACCGTTAAGAGGCCTTTTAATCCTAATACCGATATGGAATCGCGCTCTGGAGTGATGGGCTCAGCAATCGGATGGGCAGTGAAACTTGCGTCCTCCTTTTCCTCTTCATCTAAGGTCAGGTGGTTGACAATCCTACCGATCGGAACATCGCCATTACCCACGGCTTCGTACAAATCATCGACGCTGCGGAAGTCAAACTCCTTGGCCAACCGCTCCAGGTTTAGATTCAACAAGCCCAGCCGGCGAAGTTCCTTTTCCATCAGAGCTTTACCTTGAGCGATATTCTGTTCGCGAGCCTGGCGTTTAAACCAGCGCCGGATCTTACTGCGCGCCCGCTGAGTTTTAACTAGGCCCAAGTTGGTATTCAGCCAATCTCGGCTCGGTCCACCCCGTTTTGCGGTCAGGATTTCAACTTTTTCTCCCGTATTCAGGATGTAATCCAGAGAGACAAGTTTTCCATTCACCTTCGCTCCCCTGCAGCGATGACCGACATCCGTGTGGATATGATAAGCAAAATCAATGGGTGTGGATCCCGCGGGAAGATCGATAATATCTCCGCGCGGAGTAAATACATAAACCCGATCTTCAAAGACATCCGATTTTAGACCATCCACAAACTCACGGGCGTCTTCTACATCCTGCCGCCACTCCATCAGAGAACGCAGCCAGAGTATCCTGCGTTCGTACTCGTCGTCGCGGCCGGCGCCTTCCTTGTAGCGCCAGTGGGCAGCGATGCCATACTCAGCATTCTGATCCATCTCCGGCGTTCTGATTTGAACCTCCAGGGTTCGACCATCATCGTAAATCACCGCGGTGTGCAAAGACTGGTAAAAATTGTCTTTTGGTGAGGCGATATAATCATCAAATTCATTGGGGATCGGCCGCCACTGCGTATGAATAACGCCCAATCCAGCATAACAGCTTTGAATATCCGAAACCAATATGCGCACGGCGCGGACGTCAAATACCATCTCGAATGGCACGCCTTTGCGATGCATCTTCCGATAAATCGAGTAGATGTGTTTGGGCCGGCCGCTAACTTCGGCGCGCACGCCGGACTTCTCCAGCAAGGATTGCAGCCGATTGGTAATTTTTTGCATCTCGCGTTCTCGATCCGTCCGGCGTTCCGCCAGATTTTCAGCAATCTCCTTGTACGTTTCCGGATCGATGTAGCGGAAGGATAAATCCTCGAGTTCCCACTTAATCTGCCAGATACCCAGCCGGTTGGCCAGCGGGGCAAAGATGTCCATGGTCTGCTGTGCGATGCGCTTGCGCTTATTTTCCGGCATGTGGCTCAGCGTGCGCATATTGTGAAGCCTGTCGGCAAGCTTTATAAGCACCACTCGCACATCTTCGCCCATCGCCAGGAAGGTCTTCCGGAGCGTTTCAGACACCAGGTCATAGCGGCGACTGCGCACCAGGCGATCGACCTCTTCATCCGGGTCCGGCTTGCCCCTGCGTTCAGCGATTTGACGCTCTTTCTCTTCCTTGGCCTCCTCTTCCGGGTGCTGATCTCCTCGAGAGACCCGCGGTAGCTGGGTTAGCTTGGTGACTCCGTCAACCAGATTGGCAATTTCATGCCCGAAGTCCCGATCGAGATCCTCCAAAGTAAGTTCGGTGTCCTCCACGGTATCGTGGAGCAAACCCGCAGCCACCACCGAAGGTGGGACATGCAATTCTGCCAGAATTCCTGCCACCGCCAGACAATGGCTGATATAAAGCTCTCCTGAAGCGCGAATCTGTCCGGTATGGGCGCGTTCAGCCACCCGATAGGCGCGCTGCACCAATTCGCGATCCGCAGGAGTATATGATTTCGGCAATGAGTCCATTAATTGTTCGATGCGCATGTCCTGGCCTATGTTGAGTTCTCTAAAGATTAGTATACCTACCGAAATGTCAGACAACAAGGGTATTTATAGAACATTTTTCATAAGAAAATCGTTATAATCAGGGTTTGGACTGCGAGAGCCGGCAAGCCATCTGCAGTTCCAAAGAGAGAAGTGGTGGAAACAAAGATGATCCAAAATCCTTATAAATCAAGCAACATACTCTTTCGGATCTCCAGAGTCTTCTGGCCCGAATTGAGGGAGATGAACGAACAGCGCAGACTCGTGGGCACGGGGGACGTAATCACTTTCCTTTATAGCCTACCCCTGGCAATAGCAGGCGTGGCTTGGTTGCTGCAGACTACTGATTTTCATTTTTTCAGGCAGGAAACATTTATCTTCCTGTTGGTACTTGGGCTGTTCAGCATTTTCCAAGAGATAGATTACTTCATCATCATTGAAATTCGCCAGGATCGCTATGGAAGTGGCGATGGCTCACTGGGACTCATGGTTTTTTGGTCGGCTGTTTTCCTGTTTGGAGTGGAAGCTATCTGGATAGCTATCCTATGGCAATTCGTAAATTTAGCAAGAAGGCTGCCGCAATCTAACTCCACGGCAGCCCGTTGGAACCTAATTCGCAATTTTACCTGCGAAACGGCTACCACCACGTTTGGGATTCTATTTGCCCTCTCTGTGTACCGATCGTTAGGAGGCCAAATTCCAATTTCTGGCTTATCCGTGGCAACGATCATACCTGCAATCACGGCTCTGACAATCCATTTCTTACTGGTTTTGCTGGTGTGGAGCGGTTACATCGCATACCACCTACACGTACAAAGAAATCTTTCTGAAGGAAATTCATTTGGCCCAATACTGAAATTTTTCCTCCTGATAATTGGACTGCCTTACCTGGCAAATCCATTTGCCATCCTGGCGGCCGGTCTTTTTGTGCAAGATGGCGTGGCCATCTACCTGTTCTTCATTACTGGCATGTTATTAGTAGCCTATATGGCCAGGAGACTGAGCTGGTCCGTCGAGAGCGGTCGCCAACAGTTCCGCCAGCTCGAAAAGCTGGAGCAGCTAGGCCGGGCGATCATCGACGCTCCACCCGACGCCTCAGAACTCCCCGATATTCTGAAAGATCACGTCCCGAATATGTTTCCCTCCGGCCGCGTTGCTGTTTGGCTCGCTCCCGACTATTTGATGTTCAATCATCCCGAGGATTGGGAGGCGCTTCCCGCTGGAGTTTGGGATTACTTGCTTCATCAGGAGGCACCACAAGCCTTTACTGCAAAAGACGAATTGCCCTGGGACAAAGATTCTGTGGACCACAACGCGGTCATCTTGGCTCCCGTCCTAAATGTCAGGAGCGGTCGCGCTATCGGCGGTATTTATTTTGAGTTGCGAACATTGGTGAAACCTTGGGATGTCAGGAGTCTGAACAGTCTCTTTCCAGGCGTTCAATCTCTCGCAGCACAGATCGCCTCCGCTCTTCACCAATCCGAGGTCTACCACCAGACGCTAGAGTATCAAAAGGTCAGTCAGGAATTGCAGTTGGCGGGCAGGATACAAGCGAGCTTCCTACCGAATAAATTTCCCGCCATTCCAGGATGGCAATTAGCGGTTACTCTTTTGCCAGCCAGAGAAACTTCTGGAGACTTTTTTGACGTGATTGAGCTGAACCATAAACAATTGGGAGTACTGATCGCCGATGTAGCCGATAAAGGAGTCGGTCCTGCCCTCTATATGGCTCTCAGCCGCACACTCATCCGCACTTACGCAATTGAATATGACGCCGATCCCGAAGTGATATTCTACGCCGCAAATCAGCGGTTGCTAAAGGACGCCCGGGCGAATTTATTCGTCACCGCCTTCTATGGTGTTCTGGACCCCAGTGCTGGAACCCTCACTTACTGCAACGCCGGCCATAACCCGCCATACCTGTTTAAGAGTTCAGGTAATGGTCATGTACAGCCCCTTGAACGCACCGGAATGGCTCTTGGAGTTGAAGAAGGTGCAACCTGGTTGCAGGCAAGCGTTCAAATCCAGCCAGGAGATGTGCTGATACTGTTTACGGACGGAATACCTGACGCACAAAATGACCGGTATGAATTCTTTGATGAAGAGTCTTTAATCGAGGTCGTCCAAGACAATCTCAATCTCAGTGCCCATGAATTACAATCTGCTATCCTAAAAGCTATCCAAGACTTTGCCGGAAATTCCCCCCAGTTTGACGATATTACTTTGATGATCCTTGCAAGGGATCTCTAAGGTGGAGATTCATCTACTCGGGAAGATGCTTTACCAAAGTCAATACGTTCCCTGATTTTTGGTTGAATTCAAACCGAATCTCGTCCATCAACTTTCTCATGAGAAATAGGCCTGCCCCGCGCGGCTTAAGCTCCTCGATCGGCGCACCAAAATTCGGCTCTTGTATTTTCTCAGGATCGAAAGGTTGCCCTTTGTCTCTCAATGTTATCGTCAGTCGGTTATTGGCGATGCTATAAGTACATTGAATATCACCTTTGTTCTCGCCCCCATAGGCATGCTCGATAATATTGGAACAGGCTTCATCAACGGCGAGCTGGACCGCATAAGTCGTGGAATCATCAACGCCAGCTTTTTTAGTCGCCCGTTCGATAAATTTTCCGATTTTTGCCAGACTGTCAAACCGAGCCGGGAAGGTCGCCGTAGGCATCTGATCCTGCGTTTTAACAGCGTTAGAAGCTAGCCACCGCTGAAGTCATATCATCATAGATTTTGAAGTATGATCCCATGCCGACGAGGTCGAGGGATTCCCGAATGCGATCTTTAACATTGGCAAGGACCAACTCACCACGATTATACCTGCGGCACTTCTTCTGGGTTTCGATCAACACCCACCAGCCCTTGCTGGACATGAAATCAACCTCGCTCATATCGAGCACGATTTTGTACTTACCATTGCCGGTAAGCTGGTTCAGGACTTCCTCCAGTTCGGGCGCAGTATAGCTATCGATGCGTCCATTCGCCTTAACGACCTCGCAACGCTTATACTCGGTAGTTGTGATCTCCATCCTTCAGCTCCGTTGGTTATGATCTATTGGTGACAACAAGGAAAAAATTCGGAGTGAGTATATCACAGATTTAATGAATCTTGACGTGCAAAAGGGCCTGTGGTAAGCTTCAGCGGCTTGGTCCCGTGGTGTAGTGGCCAAACATGCAGCCCTGTCAAGGCTGAGATCGCGGGTTCGAATCCCGTCGGGACCGCTGCAACTAAAATCGCCCAACTCCGATCGGGCGATTTTTGGCTTACACTATAATTCAACTTCCAACAGGAGCGACCAACAATGGAAATATCAACTACCCGGTATAAACGCTGTGATGTTATCAAACCCGTAGGCCGGATTGACGCTTATACTGCGCCTGCCCTGGAAGAAGCGCTGGCGACGGTCACCGATGAGAAGCGATTCAATATCGTGATGGATTTGAGCGATGTGGACTTTCTATCCAGCAGAGGCCTATGGCTTCTCACCGAGGTCCAGAAAAAATGCCGCAGGTATAATCGCGGCGAATTAGTATTAGCCGGTGTCAAAAAAGAGATCCGAGATACTTTAAACCTCGCCGGCTTAGATGGATATTTTCAATTCTATGACAATGTCACCGCTGCCGTCGCAAGTTTTTGAGATTTCGATTCGTCTAGTGCCGGAAGTGCCGCACACCTGTAAATACCATCGCCAAATTGTGTTGGTTGCAAGCTTCAATTGATAGATCATCGCGGACCGAACCACCTGGCTGAATGATAGCAGTGATCCCCCATTTCGCCGCGGCCTCCACGACGTCGGGGAATGGGAAAAAAGCATCTGAGGCCATGACCGCACCTTTCGACCGTTTGCCGGCCCGATCGGCAGCAATCTTTACACAATCTACTCGATTGGGCTGACCGCCGCCGATACCGACCGTTGCTTCCCCGGCGGCAAAGACAATGGCGTTGGATTTTACCGACTGGCACGCTTTCCAGGCAAAGCGCAGCCCGACCCACTCTTCGTCTGTTGGCTCTCGTTTCGTTGCGACCCGCCACTCCGTGCCCTGCGGATCCCCAAGATCGATTGTCTGGCGTACCATCCCCCACACGATTGAGCGATATTCGTATCGGTCTCCCGGTTTCGCCGAGCCCATCTCCAAAACTCGTAGATTCTCCTTCTTGGAGAGGATGTGCGCGGCTTCAGAGGTAAAACTGGGGGCCGCAATGCATTCGACGAAGAGATTCCCTAATTGCAGCGCTATCGCTTCATCAAATGGGCGGTTGACGGCAATCACGCTGCCGAAGGCAGACACGGGGTCTGAATTCAATGCGGGCTGATAGGCGGAAGCCAGATTATCTGCGGACGCAATTCCGCAAGGAGAAAGATGTTTGACGATACACACTGTCGGCCGCTCAAATAAATTGACGGCGCGCCAGGCAGCATCGAGATCCAGGAGATTGTTGTAAGATAAAGGTTTTCCTTGCAGTTGCTGCCCACCCATCGGACCGCTGCCTGGTACAAACCCATAGACCCGGGCTTCTTGATGCCAATTTTCTCCATAGCGGAGAGTCTGAATAGGATACAGGTGCAGCTCCACCATCCCTTCCTGGTGCAGAAATCTAGCGATCGAGGCATCATAGGAGGCAGTATGAGCAAAAGCCTTTTCCGCCAGTGCCCTTCGAGTTTCGAAATGTACAGCACCGTTCGCTTTTAGTTCAGCCAAAACCGTTCCATAGTCTGCTGGAGAGGTAATCACAACAGCCCGCTGAAAATTTTTCGCTGCTGCTCTCAGGAGTGTCACTCCTCCAATATCGATATATTCGAGTGCATCCTCGAAGGCAACGCCTTCACGGGAAATGGCGCTTTGAAATGGATACAAATTACAGGCGACCAGGTCGATAAATCGAGCATTTATGCGTGAAAGGTCAGCTGCATCCTTATCCGTGTTACGGGCAAGTAATCCACCTGCTACGGCCGGATGCAAGGTTTTAACCCTGCCATCCAGAATCTCAGGAGATCCGGTATAATCCGCAACCTCGACGACAGATAGGCCAGCATCACGCAAGACTCGGGCAGTGCCGCCGCTGGCTAAAAAATCCCAGCCTAGCTCCTTAAGTCCCCCAGCAAATTCCAGTAATGCAGTTTTGTCCGATACAGAGAATAACGCCAATGGCACGAAAGACCTCCTCTTGCAAACATCACGAATTTTAATTCCGTAATAGGGTAAAATTCTCCCGAAAAGGAGGAGACATGAGCAACGCGATTATACAACTATATCCCTTACCCACCCAGGAGGTTCCACTCCAGGGTCTTTATTTGAGCCATCATCTGCGAGAAATAACCCCGGGAAACGCCAAAACTCTCGTATACAGCAACTACATCAGCAGCATTGATGGGCGCATTGCCATCCCTCACCCCACAAAACGTGGCATGATGGTCCCACAACAGATCGCAAACCCTCGTGATTGGCGTTTATTCCAGGAACTGGCGGTCCAGGCCGACATCCTGATTACCAGCGGTCGATATCTACGCGATTATGCCGATGGTCGCGCTCAAGAGATTCTGCGCGTTTATGATGATCCCCAATTTGCTGATCTAAAAGATTGGCGCGCTGACCAGGGACTAAAGGACCAGCCCGATCTGGCTGTCATTAGCGGCAGCCTTGATTTTCCTGTTCCGGAAGTACTGACCAGAGGTGGTCGTTCTCTTTATATTTTTACGATTGATAAGGCTGACCCTGATCGGATAAAAATGTTGGAAGCGCAGGCAGGAAAGGTGATCATCGCCGGCGAGGATAGCGTGGATGGTCGCCGCCTGGTCGATTGCCTGGCGGAATACGGTTATCGAGTTATCTACAACTCAACCGGCCCAAAAGTGCTACACTTGCTCTTGTCCGGTGGCGTATTGGACCGGCTATATTTGACAACCGCGGCGCGCATATTAGGAGGTAACCCGTTTTCGAGCATAGTTGAAGGGGATTTATTTGATCCACCAATAGATTTTCAGCTCAAAATGGTATATTTTGATCCCCACGCCCTCAACGGCGTTGGACAAATCCTGACTTCCTATGATCGCAGTCTAATTACTTACAGGCCCGAATCCGAAACAAACCGATTAAGTTGAAGTTGGTTCCGATTCGCTGGCGGCACCCCGATCCAAACCGAGCCATCGCCGGAATTCCTGCTGAGCTCTGAATGCTGTCTACGGAGCTAAGGGCTCCGGTGCACGATTGCGGTTTTGTTTTACGAAGAGAAGAAACTCCTCTCGATTAAATGTCTCCGCCCGGTACAGCTTGCCCCAACTGGTATAGGTAATCAAATATTCCATTCCTGGTCGGGGCACGGCCGCAATTTTTAGGGTTCGAGTTGATGGCACCACGCCAGCAGCATCCATGGCCTGGCGAATTCCATCCTTAAGCTCTTCACAAGCCGTATCCGATAAACCCGAGCAGTTGTAGTAAACAACGATGTGCCCATGTTCCAGGTTGTGCACCAGTCTTTCATCCGGTGGCGCCTCTTCATAAAATCCAGCTTCGGCTGGTTGGGCATAGTGCTGGCCTGAAGTCGGCGGATCGGAATTGTAATCGACAGCTCTCTGCCCTTCCGGGATATGCTCTGCGCCGGCAATTGGAATTTCCTCGCCCAGAATCGGCTCGGGCTGCATCGCCGCCCAGACCGCATAAACCAGTAACGCCAGGAAAGCAATCGCCGCAACTCCCGCCAATGAGATGATGGCAATCCGGCGCCTGTTAGATTGTGGTCTGAAACTCTTTGAAGTCTTCTTTGCCATGATTAATATCAATGCATATGGTGCATATCTCTGCCGGTGTCCGTCCCAGCTTGATCAAGATACTTTTCCGGATCTTTCTCAAAAGCAGATTTGCATCCTGGAGCACAAAAGTAATAGGTCTTTCCTCTGTACTCATAGGTTGCCGCAGCGGACTGTTCATCAACTTCCATACCACAAACGGGGTCGATTGCCATAATCTGTAACCTCCTATGAAAATAATTAGATAGATATAAATCGGCCCGACTATTTCTGACAAGTTGCGTCTACTCTTCTATTTTACTATATACGCGATGCGAACTTTGAAATGCTTAGAATCTTTACATAAACTAATTGCTTTTGGGTACAATCAGTTAAAATTTATCAGAGAAACACGCTAAATATATTGCCCTGGAGAGGGTTGCAATCTTAGATAGCTCATGGACTTCATCCGTAATTTTTTTGTAATTAACCGGGACATTATATACTTTGCCTATGGCTTGGTGTTTTTCGTGCTTGGGTTGGCTATTGCGCTGCAATCAAGAAACTATTCGCGGTTGGACCTGGCCCGCAGCTTGAAGTGGCTGGCAGCTTTTGGGTTCACGCATGGTCTTAATGAATGGGGAGATCTTTTTATTCCGATCCAGGCAAATTACCTTAGCCCTCAAACCATCAAAATCCTGCATGAAGTCCACCTGCTGCTGCTTGCCACTTCCTTTGCCTTTCTTTTTGAGTTCGGCGTAAACCTTTTGAGATCGCTGCAACGCGCCCGGTGGCTGCATGGCTTCTCGGCCGGATTGACGGCGCTCTGGTTCTTTATCGTATTCTTCCCTTTGCCCAGGCTCCTACCTGAATTCGATGTCTGGCACAATACGGCCAATGCATTGGCCCGTTACTTTATCGGATTTCCCGCTGGCATTTTGGCCGCCGCGGGCCTGCGGCAGCATACCCTGGAGAGAATTGTGCCCTTGCAGGTACCTCAAATCGTGCGTGTGCTCCAATTTGCCGGTATCATGCTTTTCTTCTATGCCATGTTCGGGGGACTCATTCCGCCGCCCATACCCTTTTTTCCCGGAAATATCCTCAATTCCGAAACATTGGAACAACTTTTGGGAGCCCCGCCTCCGGTTTTCCGCTCCATCATCGGTTTAGGTCTTTCAATTGCTATCATTCGCGGCCTGGAAGTATTTGATGTTGAAACCGACAGGATGATCGAAGCAATGGAACAACAACAGATTCTTAACGCCGAACGCGACCGCATCGCTCGCCAGCTCCATGATGGCGCAATCCAGAAGGTTTATACAGCCGGGCTGCTGGTCGAGTCCGCCCGTCATCTGGCCAAGGAGGAAACGGATGTCGTGACTAGCAGATTGGAAAAGGCGCAGAACGTGCTCAATGACGCCATCAGCGATTTACGGCGCAACCTGGGCGAGCTGTACATCAGTCCTCCGGAAGAACCCTTTGAAGAAGCGATTCAAAAACTCTCGAATGACCCTAGATTCAGGTCATTGGTTAATGTTTCGTTGGAGGTCGAGCTACCTGAATCAGAATCCCTCTCACCAATCCGTTCAGACCACGTATTAGCGATTGTACAAGAGGCCCTCTCAAATGTCATCAGGCACAGCCGCGCCAGCGAGGTAAGAATTTCAGCGCGAAAATCTGATGGAGAATTGAAAGTGACGATTAAGGATAATGGAGTTGGTCTGCCGGCAGAAATACAGGCAGGCTATGGACTGCGAAATATGCGGGATCGAGCCAGGTTATTGGGGGGGCAAATCGACATCCGCAACAACAACGGCAGGGGCTCCCTGGTCGAACTTAGTATTCCCTGGAAAGACGAAAGATAAATCATGGCCAAAACCCGCGTTTTGCTGGTAGATGATCACGAAATTGTCAGGCTTGGTCTGATGACGCTAATCGATGACCAACCTGACATGAAAGTCGTAGGGGAGGCCGGTACTGCTGCCGAGGCTGTTCGCCTGGTTGAACGCCTGGATCCCCATGTCGTGTTAATGGACGTCAGGCTGCCCGGCGAAGGTGGCATCGAAGCCACCCGCACGATGACGACCCGCTTCCCAAACACGCACGTGGTTATGCTGACTTCCTTTGCAGACGAAGACCTGGTCATCCGCGCAATAAGAGCTGGAGCAGTAGGATATGTACTAAAACAGGTCGGCAATGAAGAACTTATCCGGGCCATCAGAGCGGCTGCTCGCGGCAAAGCCCTCCTGGATCCCTCCACAACCGTCCGGCTTTTGTCACGCGTTCGCGAAGCGGAAAGGAAAGCAGATTCAAACGCTTTCAGAGATCTCTCTGAACGTGAGTTGGATGTCTTGGCGGAAGTTGCCCGAGGAAAAACCAACGCCGAGATTGGGAGCACTCTCAATCTCAGTGAAAAAACTGTGCGAAATTACGTCAGCACGATTCTCAGCAAGATGAACCTCTCCAACCGCATCGAACTGGCAACTTATGCCATCGAGCATCACCTGTTCGACCGGCTGAGGAGGGATGAATAGGTTAAGGATTTACCAAGGAGGTTCTTGCGAGCAGGAAAATTTTCCACCTTACGTGTTATAAGAAAAACGGGACGGTGCACAAGACCGTCCCGTTTTTTCTGTATCAGGGTTTGCTAATCGCCGGTGGCTGGTTCAGCAACCGGGGAGGTAGCCCTGCCATGGTCCGCTGGCGCAGGTGCTTCTTTCCCAGCTCCCCAGGGAGTACCCAGGAAGCGCAGGAGGAAGTAATCGGCGCCAAGGTAACCGGACACCTTCCAGGCCAGGATCAAACCCACTGCGATGACGAAGAGCAACGGGTTCGTGCTGGCAGAACCTGCCATCATGAAATTCCAGTTCATCAAGCCGCTAAATAGGGCTGCAATTCCTGTGAACGCGCCCAGAACCAAGGCAATACCGATCAACAGTTCACCGTAAGCGACCAGCTTGGCAAACCAGGTATAGGCCTCTGCATCCAGAAGCGTTTGGATGAAACCGCGGTACCAATCAAAGGCGATGGGAGGGCGTCCTTGCTCGGGAATGGAAACTGCATGGGTCCAGAAGCCCTTCAGCGCTTCTCCACCGCCGACCCAGGCAGGATCAGTGATCTTGTGCTGAGCAGCCTCGATCCACTGCCACCCAAGCCATACCCGCAGTGCGAACCAAAGCCAGCCGGCGCGGGTGTCGCTCAACAGTTTTTGAACCAAAGGGGGATCCTGGATTACACTACCTTTATAAGTTGTTACGTTAGCCATTTCTAATCTCCTTTATGGATTTATCTATGAATTTGACTTATTGATCTCTTGATCTTATGCTCTCTATTCTATTGAATTGCAGCGAAAAAGGCAGGGACAGCTGTCACCAATTTAACGGTGACAGCTGTCCCAAACTAGACCAAATTACCCTAATTCGTCAACTCTGCCTTGACCTCGCTCGGGAACGGCGCTCATATTCATGCCAAACCTGTTTTCGTAAATTTCGATCTACGACAAAGATAACAAACAAAATATGATTTATGACGCTACCCAAAACAGATCTTTTAATATTTAATATACATATCATGGAAAATTATCCACAAATCGCTGCGGAAGCGGGTAAAAGGATGTTGCAGAATGGACCGGAGACGGCAAGCGTGCGCAAATGGTTAAGGATACTGCGCTGGCTATTGCCTGTGAGCATGCTCCTTCTCGTCGTCGCTTACCAACTGGTAGCCGCACGCTGGTTTCAAAACAATGTCGGGGAGCAATATCATTACCTCGCAGAAATCCTGTTCTACGGCACGATCGGACCAGCGTTCGCTTTCATGTTGCTGCATTTTCTCGGCCGGTGGTTGGAAGAAAAAGAAACCAGCGACCTCCAGGCAAAATTACTGGCCCAGGCCAGAGAGTACGCCGGGATAAGCAACAAGCTGAATGATGATGCTTTGCAAACCTTATTTGCAGCCCGGGTCCTGATCAACTCTATTGAAGCTGGCCTGGAGAAACAAGATCAAGGAGCAGCAGCACTTTTAAAGAGAACAGAAACTGCTTTAGAGGTCGCGATAAAGGAACTTCGTGAACACCTGGAATACCAGGGCAGTAACGGGTCGAAAATCCAATTCAACGGTTCAAAGGCACAGGAAGAAAAATAGCTGGAAATAATGGTGATAAACATCCTGATGAAGTACGATGAAGATCACTGAACATTTTATCCAAACCCATTTATTATTTTTTTGATTATTACTGCAAATCATTTGCAATAAGGGCCGCAGACAATGAGTAATCTTGTGGAAGAAGCGATTGATCTATTGCAAGTTTACGGCGGACGGATGACAGATCAGCGTCGCTTGATCTTGGAAACGTTGGAGACCCTCGATTCCCATCCATCTGCCGAGGAATTGCATTTTATTGTCAGAGAACAAGATCCGAAAATCCACCTGTCTACGATCTACCGGACGCTGCGTTGGTTGGAGCAAGAAGGCTTGGTAAGCTCTCGCTGGTTCGAAGAGGATCGCCGTCAAGAGCGCTTCGACCCTGCCCTTCCAATCGAGCATCACCATTTTCTCTGTACACAGTGTAAGAAAGTAATTGAGTTTGATGATCCCATGGTTAGATCCATTATGGATAGATTCGAAGAAGCCTTCGAGGCCCAAATTAAGGAAACTACAATTGTTCTCTATGGGATCTGCTCCAAGTGCAAAAAAAAGTCTAAATAACAGCACTTATCCTGGAGGCGTCGCCGCATGCATTGCCATGATACAGCCAGCAGTTCGATCAGTCTAAACAACGGCAACATTGCCTTGATAGGACAGCCAAACGTCGGTAAATCGGTGATCTTTCAGCGCCTGACCGGCCTACATGTTGCGGTTGCCAATTATCCAGGCACCACTGTTGAAATTGCCCGAGGGACAGCTCGCAACCTGCCAGAGGCTACCCTGGTTGATACTCCTGGGGTGATAACTCTCCCGCCTTTCACAGAAGATGAAAAAGTAACGGAACGTTTGCTGCTGGAAGAACCACTGCGGGCCGTTATCCAGGTTGGAGACGCCAAGAATTTGCGGCGAACACTGCTGCTCACCGTCCAGCTGGTCGAAATGGGTTTACCGATGGTCCTCGTCCTTAATATGATGGATGAAGCGCGGGCCAGAGGGATCACCATAAACCACGCCACCCTCTCAGCCCATCTGGCCATACCGACGATTCCCGCAACGGCAATCCACGGTGAAGGCGTTGAAGAACTGATTGGCGCACTGAAAACACTCGCTCCAGGCCAATTTCGACTGAATTATGCCCCCGAAATCGAAGCGGCCGTTGCTGAGGTTTGTGCCCGAATCCCCCAAGCGCCGGTTGCCGGTCGCGCTTTAGCCCTTCTGTGGCTCAGCGCCGACCCGGTTGCAGAGAGTTGGCTGAAGGACAGGCTGGAGGATCGCAGCTATGTAGCTTTGCTTGCCCAGAGAGAGACCCTTCAATTATCGTTTATCGAACCTATCGCGAACATTATCCAAAAAACGCGGATAGATTACGTTGACCAGATTAATCAGGGAGTGATGAATGATGCCGGCGAGGGTTGGCGGGGATTGTCAACCATATTGGGGCGTCTTACAACTCATGCGATTTGGGGGGTCTTAATTCTGGGTTTGGTGCTCTATGTTCTATATTGGTTTGTAGGTATCTTCGGCGCCGGAACACTGGTGGATATTATGGAAGCGAAACTCTTCGGCGAAATCATAAACCCGCGCGTCGTTGAGATTGCTCAGCGTGTTTTGCCATTTCCATTCCTTCGAGATCTTTTTGTTGGAGAATACGGATTGTGGACGATGGGCATGACCTACGCATTGGCATTAATTTTTCCCATCGTATCCACCTTCTTTTTGGCATTCGGAATACTTGAGGATTCCGGCTATTTGCCACGGCTGGCCGCGCTAAGCAATCGTTTATTTACGGCAATTGGGCTGAATGGAAAAGCCGTGTTGCCCATGGTGCTCGGCCTGGGTTGCGTCACAATGGCAACGTTGACAACGAGGGTATTGGAGAGCAAGCGTGAACGCCTTCTCGTTACTTTGCTCTTGGCTCTGGCTATTCCTTGCTCCGCCCAGCTGGGCGTTATCATGGGGATGCTGGCGGGCGTCTCGCTGAACGCAACCATAATCTGGGGAGGCGTAGTGTTATTAGTGCTGTTAACCGTTGGCTGGCTGGCCTCACGCCTGGTACCCGGCGAACGATCTCATCTGCTGGTAGAATTGCCGCCATTGCGGTTGCCGCTGATTTCCAATGTACTCCTCAAAACCCTGGTGCGCCTGGAATGGTACATCAAAGAAGTCGTGCCTCTCTTCCTGTTCGGAACCCTGGTCATGTTTTTGCTCGATAAAATCGGAATTCTATCCATCCTCATCGAGGCTGGCGAACCGCTGGTGAGCGGCTGGCTGGGCTTGCCGGCTGTTGCCAGCGCAGCCTTTCTTATGGGCTTTTTACGGCGGGATTTCGGCGCCACCGGTTTATTTCTGATGCAATCCCAGGGCCTCCTCACCCCTCTTCAAGTGGTTGTTGCCATGGTTACCATCACGCTGTTCATTCCGTGTATCGCCAGCGTGATGATGATCGCAAAAGAGCGCGGATGGCGCTCGGCGATTGGAATCATGGTTTTGGTCTTCCCGCTGGCATTCCTTGCTGGAGGCCTGCTAAACAGGATCCTGATTTATATTGGTTGGGGCTTATGACGACAAAAATATTCAACTGCCCGATGTGCGGCTACCGATTTGACCCTGCAGAACATACGGCTTGCCAATCTTGCCCACTGAACAGGGGCTGCCACCTGGTGTGCTGCCCGGCATGCGGGTATAACACCATCGATCCAGATAGTTCGTCTATCCTAAGGTTTACCAGGAGATTGCGCGAAGGATCTCTAAGGCTGGCCAAGCAAGGACGAGAGCAATGAAGCCTTTTAGAAGGAGATTTAGGTCAAGAGGTAGATTCCAACAGGCAAGAGAAGGCCATCATTTCTCTTGTCCGCCCTGTTCGCGATCGACGTGCACCCTGGCCGACGTGCCTGCAGGTTGCCAGGCCAGGATTACCAGTTTTGCCAGTCAGCTAAACTCCGGTCGGGGCGCTCAATTGAATGCCTATGGACTGGCACCCGGGCGCTGGATTCGTGTAATCCAGAGCTCACCTGTTATCGTTGTGCAGGTCGACCTGACAGAAATTGCACTGGAACAAGACCTGGCGCGCGGCGTTAACGTTCAGGATATAAAGTAAGATATACGACAGAACCAGGGGCATTCGGTTCAGGTAATCGATTGCGATTTCGTTGAAAACCCACCCATCGGAGCAGCAGTGCGGACCCGAGTTCGGCAAATCTGCTATTGCAGCGATGCTCGACGATAATATCGGTATAATAATCAAAGTGAACTGCTGGAAAAGTCGTTAAAGATGATGATGACAAGAAATATCACGCTTTCGGATACCGAAAAACTTCGTCTTCGCAATCGAGAACTGTCCATCCTCAACGCTATCGCCGAAGCGCTCAACCGCTCAGTCGATCTGAATCAGGCCCTGGAAGCGGCTTTGGCGCAGGTCGCCGGTTTGCTCGACCTGCAGACCGGCTGGGTCTGGTTGCTGCATGAGGATAGCAATGATTCATACCTGGCAGCAGCTCAGAACTTACCGCCAGCCCTGGCGAACAACCCCCGGCGTATGGAAGGTCGTTGCTACTGCCTGGATACGTTCCGGGCGGGCGATATGGATGGTGCCGCGAACGTAAATGTGGTCACGTGTAGCCGATTATGGGGTTTGGTAGACGGAACGGATGGACTGCGTTATCATGCCAGCATCCCGCTATATGCACATGGAAAACAATTGGGCCTTCTCAACGTCGCCAGCACAGACTGGCGAGAACTGACCGAAGATGATTTGCGGTTGCTTTACACAATCGGCGACCTGCTCAGCATCGCCATCGAGCGCGCCCGATTGTATGCGCGCAGCGCCGAATATGGCGCGGCCGAGGAACGCAATCGCTTAGCCCGTGAAATCCATGACACCCTGGCCCAGGGATTGGCAGCCATTTCGATGCAGTTAGAAACCGCAGAAGCTTTGCTGGAATCAGCGTCCGACCGGGAGAGCATCCAGAGGACTATCCACCAGGCGCTCGCTCTCACGCGGACAAACCTCGAAGAAGCTCGGCGCTCAGTCCTTGACTTGAGAGCCGCTCCCCTCGAAGGGCGGAATCTCGGCGAGGCCCTGGAGGCAATTGCGCGGCGGATCGCTGAGGAACACGGCCTGATCCTGGATTTTTCTGTGAACGCGAGCGTACGTCCCCTGCCGGTTCGAGTGGAAACCGGGCTCTTCCGGATCGCACAGGAAGCGCTTACCAACATCGCGCGGCACGCCCATGCAAAAAATGTCACCGTCAAATTATTGGTCTTAACGAATAAGATCAAGCTGATCGTGATAGACGATGGCCGCGGTTTCGATCCCGATCAAGTTCACCCTGATCGTTTCGGACTGCGCGGATTGCATGAGCGCGCTAAACTCCTGGGCGGAAAATTAAAGGTCGAAAGCAGCCCCGGCTGCGGTACCCGGGTTGAAGCATCCATCCCAGTATAGGTATCCTCTTTGAGCGAGACGCCATGAGCCAGACCATCCACATTCTTGTGGCCGACGACCATCCAGTCGTGCGAGATGGCCTGGTAGCCATGCTGAGCACGCAGGTCGATTTTCAGGTTGTAGGAGCATCTTCAACCGGAGCCGAAACCGTGGATCTGGCTGCAAGCCTGCAACCGGATGTGATCCTTCTGGACTTAGAAATGCCCGAGATGGATGGCGTAGAGGCGCTGAGAAGAATCCGGGCCAACAGAAGCGATGCAAAGGTGATCGTATTTACTGCCTTTGATACTGACGAGCGAATATTGAACGCTGTGAGAGCCGGTGCGCGCGGCTATCTGCTGAAGGGCGCGCCCCGCGAGGATATCTTCCGAGCGATTCGAGTGGTTAACGAAGGAGGATCTCTGTTGGAACCGGTGGTTGCGACAAAGTTAATGCAACAAGTTGTAGAAGCCGGCAAATCAGATCGAGATCCCGGACTCGTGGAACCCTTAACGCCTCGGGAGGAAGAAGTCCTGCAGCTGCTGGCGCAAGGGAAAACCAATAAGGAAATCGCTTCCGAGCTGGT
>DATCIL010000030.1:0-6197 GCA_036507795.1 Anaerolineales bacterium
GTCGCTACGATTTCACCGGCGGAGGTGAAGCGTTACGATCCTCTGCAGCTGGCCTTCTTCAACGTAAACAGCCCCGAAGATCTTCAGCGTGCAGAGCGCCTGGCAAAAGATCTGGAGAATCTAATATAATCAATGTGCCAACGATTCTTATGATCTGGCAGATGTTATGGCAAAGCGTTAGGGAGAAATAACACCATAAAGGAGCGTTGAAAGCATGACCCTGGACTTATCCACCATTCGCGAACAGTTTCCTGCCCTGGAAAACAAAGCGATTTTCCTGGACAATCCGGCCGGAACGCAGGTACCGCAGGCGGTCCTCGATCGCATGACGGCGTATCTCACCGAGACCAATGCCAATCATGCTGGCGCATTTGAAACCAGCCGGCAATCGGATGCTCTCGTGGATGAGGCTCGCGGCGCTGCCGCAGATTTTCTCAACGCTTCCCGTGCAGAAGAAATCGTTTTTGGTCCGAATATGACTTCGCTGACATTTGATCTCAGCCGGGCGATTGGCAGGAGGCTGCGGCCAGGCGATGAGATCCTGGTCACGCGTTTAGATCACGACGCTAATATTACTCCATGGGTGATGGTAGCGGAGGAGCGGGGTTGCACCGTACGTTGGGTGGATTTTAGCCCTGAGGACGGGACCCTCAATATGGATGATCTGCAAGCTGCGCTGGATAGCGGGCCCAGGCTGCTGGCAGTGGGATACGCTTCCAATGCATTAGGAACCATCAATCCAGTTAAGAAGATCGTGGAAATGGCGCATGAAGTTGGCGCCTGGGTCTACGTTGATGCAGTCCAGTATGCTCCCCACGGGCCGATTGATGTGCAGGAATTGGAAAGCGATTTCCTGGTTTGCTCCGCATATAAGTTCTTCGGTCCGCACGTTGGTTTGCTTTACGGCCGCTACCATTTGTTGGACGAACTAACTGCCTACCGGGTCCGGCCTGCCCCCTCTGACCCGCCTGGCAAATTCGAGACAGGAACCGGCAATTTTGAGGGAGTTGCCGGTGTATTGGGGGCATTAGAGTATTTGGAATGGCTGGGTGAGACCTTTGGCGAGCAATACACAGAGAAATATAGCGAGCGATATGCAGGCCGGCGTTTGCGCCTCAAGCAGGCCATGGCAGCCATCCGGGCATACGAATACGAACTCACTCGATCTCTGCTGGATGTGCTGGAGGAGACACCCGGGGTGACGATTTATGGGATCACTGACTCGAGACGGTTAGAGGAGCGGGTGCCGACGGTGAGCTTCACCCTGAAGGATTGGCACCCGCGCCGCGTGGCTGAAGAGCTGGATAAGGAGAATATTTATGTATGGGATGGCAACTACTATGCGTTAGCGGTCACCGAGCGGTTGGGATTAGAGGAAAGTGGCGGCATGGTGCGGGTAGGGCCCGTGCATTACAACACGGTGGAGGAGATTGAGCGGTTGGGGGAGGCGCTGAGGAGAATCGCCTCAAGCAATTGATTGAATGAACGCCCCACCCTATGGTGGGTGATATTCTGGTCAATCAGAAAAGCAGGTTAGACTAACGGGTTACAGGTTCTTCCATCCAGGCCGGTTTTAAGTCGTAATACAAAACGTCCGGGTCAATATCCGCTCCATTATCCCAGCCGATGGTACCGTCCACAACCCGAACTCTGCGGAAAATATCTATATCATTAAGAATAGATTCGAAAATCGGGCCGTGCAAATAGGGTTTCAAGTTCACAACTTTCTGCGTTCCGTCTTCGAATACCAACCGGCAGTGATAATCCTCTAGAGGCGTAACTTCGCGTACTCGTACAAGCTTTTTCACAATCAAACTTCTCCTATCAATCTAATGGAGCAACCGGGCTTAACGGTAATCCTTGTCGAGCCATTTCCCAATTATCCCTTAGCTCCAAGCGGCGAAGGGCTGTCCATTCCAATACCATGGCATGAGCGCGACGAGGCAACTCACCTCTCAATACTTCTATCGTTTCGATCATATAGACCGCTTCAAATTCGCCGTATTCAGCATGAAAATGCGCTGGTGAATGATCGTTGTAATACATTTTAATCACGATTCCAAAAAACTCGCTGATACGCGGCATGCAATCATTATACCAGCATGTCTTGGAACAAATGCGGGCGGCTGGAAGAGCGCGTGGCGAGCATCTCCCTCACGCTCTAGGGCTGGCAGCCACGCCAGGTAGGGGAGCGGTTGGCGCAGGGGGAGATCTACGCCTGGGATGGTATAATGCGCGGTGCTGTGCTTTTACTCGTCGAGCGTTGACGACAGGCTATTGCAAAACCTTCACTTCGCGGTTGATGCGGTCACGCAATTCCTTCTCCGCATTTTCTAGATCGTAGCGTACTTGTAACCGGAGCCAAACGACTGCGCTTGTGCCAAAATAGCGCGCCAGCCTCATCGCAGTATCAACGGTAATAGCGCGCTGGCCTTTTAAAATCTGGCTGATACGGATCGGGGCTACGCCAATATCCTTGGCTAACCGATACTGGCTCAACCCAAGCGGCTTCATGAAGTCTTCCAAGAGCACTTCGCCTGGGTGAATAGGGGAAAGGATTTCATCCATGTCTAAATCCTATGCTCCAATCCAGTTGACCCAGTCTATACCAAGCTGGCGCGCGCGGTTCACAAGGCGTTGGTCGGTAGTCCAAAACAGCGCACTGAGTTTGACCGCCAGTGCCAGGTAGAAGCCATCATAAGCCTGATGCTGACCCAGACGGCTTGCCCAGGCAAAAGCCTGACGGCAGCTCTCTGTATCGGCTTCGTACAGTTCGACACCTAAACCCAATAAGGCTTCAAGTGCCTCTAAAGCTCTTTCTTCGCTGATGATGTTTTGCATGAAGATTTTGTGCAACACCGAGGTTGTTTCGTTCAGCCACAAGCGCGGAGCGCACACGACTACTCCCTCCCGGATCCAATCAGACCAACGCGCGTCTACCTGATGTGAAAGTGGATCCGCTATGACCTGGAAAACGCCTATGCCGGCATCAATCACCACGCTGGCGGATCTGGTCATCGCGCTTCTCGCGGAGTTCTTCAATGAGCGTGGAGATGTTAAGATTCAGAGGCACACCGCCTCGCTCCTTCAGTATAGCGCGCCGAACTTGACGACCTCTTTCCAGGGCCTGTAATCTTTTTCCTTTTTCGGTTGCATATTGTTGCTGGCGCTGCTCGATGCCTTGCTGGACGATCTCTCGAGTGATATCAGATACACTCCGCCCTTCGCGCTGGGCAATCTGAGATAGGGCTTCATGCTGTCCTGGTTCAAGCAGCAGGTGAGTTCTTTTTTTGGTCATTTTTTGATCTCCCGTGAGATCAATTATCACATGCGCGTGTGCATGTGTCAAGTGAATCTGATTCCCTTATCCCCCATTATTTCTTGTGTTATCCAAAAATGTCTTTTATAATGATATCGTTCTTTTACGCAAATTACGCCGTATTATGCGAGATCCAGACCTCAGACGTTATGCAGCCATCTCGGTCCTGCCAACTCAAACCCCGAAATAATTAACGCAAAAAAGGTGTATTAATGCAATTATCGTTGGCCCGCCAGCGGGTTTTGACCGTTCCTTGGGCAGCTGAGGGTCTGGCATTAATTGGGGGGATTGCGTATCTGGTGCAATCCTGGATTTATGCTCACACACAGGATTCGATCCTGGACGAAGGCGCCTACCTGGTAAAAGGCATTCTGTTTGTTACCGGTAAATATGTGATCTATCAGGACTACGGTCCGTGGAGCAATCACATGCCGCTGGCCTTCTACATTCCCGGAGCTGTCCAGGCGATTTTCGGGCCGGGTCTGCAAACCGCTCGATATTTCGCCCTCCTGGTTGGCATGTTAATGTTGGCCGGACTCTGGCTATTGGCGCGCAGGCTGAAAGGGCGATGGTGGGCAGCTGCGGCGGTCCTGTTGGTAGCCTGGAATCCCGCAATGGTCAGAGTATACAGCGTGGCCGTGACGCAAGGGCTGGTGGCCTGCTTTTTTGTATGGATGCTTGTTTTCACTCTGGACGGAAAGCGCCCTCAGTGGCAAATCGTATCAGGATCGGTGTTGTCCGGGCTAATGATGTTGACGCGCATTAATCTGACACCGGTCTTGCCGCTGCTGGTGTTATACATTTTCTGGCAGTATGGATCGAAAGCTGGATGGATTGCCGCGCTGGCCAGTGGAACTGTGGTCCTTGTTGGGCATGCTTTGTTCTGGCCGGGCATCCTGCGCATGTGGGCTTACTGGCTGCCCGAGTCCCTGACCCCTTTCTTGGAGGCGTGGCGGCCTCCGACCGGCGTTGTTGGCTTCTGGGATCCGAATATTTCAATTAGCAGCCGCCTGGCAAGCTTCTTTCATAGCTTCCGGTTTCAATTTATTGCCATGGTCGGAGCGCTGAGCACCTGGTTGCTCTGGCCGAGCCGTACCAGCTGGCGGAACCGGAATGACTTTCGCAGCGCCATATTTCTTTCAAGCCTGTTTGCATCCTTGTGGCTGGGGCACCTGTGGGCGACCATGGGCAAAGATTACTGCGTATTTTGCCTGGCAGGTTACATGACATTTTTCTCTTCAGCCGGAATTCTCCTCGTAATTCTCACCTTAACCTTGTGGCGCACGCAACTGAGCTGGCCCCGGCAAATTTTTGTGGCACTTACGATTCTTATCGTCTCAACCGGCATTGGTTTTGGCGCATTTGAGGACGTTGGGGATTCACTCGCCGAAATGTCGATATCGCGATTGTTTCTGGGCGAGCCGCAACGCTACGCAGAGAGTGTACCGCTGGGAGCAGTATTGGAAAACAAGTTTCACCTGGGATATCAGGTGATAAGAAGATTGACACCAGCGGCATTTGGTTTCGCAGCCGGTATGGCCATGCTGATCGCGGCTGTGGCGCTATGGGCGATTTTTGCCCGGCGAAATGATTATGTTAAGCCTTCGCCAGGATATTTGGCCGTGCTGATCTTTTTCCTCGCGGGGGCTGTATTTACTCCCAGCATTGTATTGGGAGGCGGCTACCATACTTATGATTGTGATGCCGACGTGATTGGATCGTACCAGGTAATTGGACATCACCTGGCAGAAAAAATTCCTCCTGGATCCAGGGTGTACTGGAGAGGCAGATTGTCGGCCGCTCCGCTTGTATATATGCCTGGTATTGAAATTTATCCTGCCCAACTGAATGGTGATTACACCTATCAAATTGGCGGAGACCCAGACGCGCTGGCAAGATATGGGTTTTGGAATGAAGAATTGGCGCGCCGGTGGGCCGACGAGGCCGACTTTATCTTGATCGCCAGGCATTATTATGCCGGCTGGCTCAAGGAATTGGTAAATGCCGGAGGGTTTGATGAACTGGAGCGAACACCTGTTGCCGCACACTGCACTGAAGAGGCTCAAATCCGCATTTTCAGGCGAAAAGTGAACCCAGTTTCATCAATAATTGATCCATAAAAAATGGCGAACGCCTGGGTGAGGGGGGCACCCAGACGCTCGCCGGGAGAATAATACCTGATATCACAAAAACGTGCAAGGGTGATTTCAGAACATATTATCGATCATTTTGGATGCTCGATTTAAAAGTCAAACGCCTGGGTGAGGGGGGCACCCAGACGCTCGACATCTATAGTTTACCTTATTTTGCCGGCGAATGCAAGAGGCGCGGAAACTATTTTCCTGACTCTTTTGTAAGACTTCACAGCAGAGCCCCAACCGGGAGTCGAACCCGGATCTTGGCTTTAGGAGAGCCCTGCTCTATCCCTTGAGCTATTGGGGCAGGCGGGGAAATTATAGCATTTCGGCAGATGAGAGACAAGGTCCCCTGGCAACGCCGTAGCCGCCGGCAGCGCCGGCGGCCCATATCGCCGGTTGCTACAGAAGGTAGTGGACGCAATTTATTCGACTTTTCCGGAAGCGATCGCCTTCTTGACTTCGCCGATGGCGCGGGTTACCTCGATATCGCGCGGGCAGGCTTCGGTGCAATTGAATATCGTGTGGCAGCGATATACGCCAAACTCATCGTTCAGGATCCTCAACCTCTCTGCTGCTCCTTGATCCCGGCTATCGAAGATAAAGCGGTGGGCGGCGACGATGGCAGCTGGACCAACGTATCGATCATTCGCCCAGTAGGACGGGCACGAAGTGGTGCAGGCTGCACAGAGAATGCATTTGGTCGTATCATCATAGCGCTCCCGCTCTTCGGGGCTTTGCGG
>DATCIL010000031.1:0-4098 GCA_036507795.1 Anaerolineales bacterium
ACCGCCGGGTTGATTTCCGGCGCCATCCTGGACCCGCCCTTTCTGCTGTTGGTCAGCGCCCTGATGATGGCGACGGCTCTTTACCTGCATAGAGGCAGCTGGCGCCGGGCGAGTGAAGGATTGAATCTCTCTTACCACAAAGGTCGCGAAGGATAACACGAAGGACTTAAAGAATAATTAAAAAAAGACTTGGTGACCTTTGTGGCCCTTTGTGTTAAAAAATTGCAGTGGTCAGAGGACAGACAATTATGAACATGAAAGAACATATTCGCACGGCGCTTCGAGAACAATTTCATTCTTGGGACGAATTTCTGGCCGGCTTGAGCGATGAGCAAATTTTAACGCCGCTTACGCCATCCGATTGGACGATCAAAGATGTTTTGGTTCATTTGTGGGCCTGGCAGCAGAGATCGATCGCACGCATCGAAGCTGCACTCGCCGGCAGGGAACCGCAATATCCCGATTGGCCGGCGGGGCCAGATCCGGATGCGGAGGGCATAACAGAACAGACCAATGCCTGGATCCATGAAACCTACCGGGATCAGCCCTGGTCCAGGACCTATCAAAATTGGCGAGAGGGCTATCTGCGCTTCCTGGAAATAAGCGAGGGTGTATCTGAAAGAGACCTGCTGGATGGCAGCAGATATTCGTGGATGAAAGGTTATCCTCTCGCCAACACCCTGATAGCTTCCTATGATCACCATCAAGAGCATATTGAGAAAGTGCTCGACGCGATTTAATGGCTCTTAACACTAAGGTCACGAAGGATAACACGAAGGACAATAAGAAAAATGAAAAAAGGCTTGGTGACCTGACTTGTAAATAGCCTTGCGAAGGTTGGTCTTCCAGTACCTTCGCCTTGAACCGAAACCTTCGCAAGGCTTTTCATCCTTCGTGGCGCACGCAGCGTTCATGACAACTTTGTGTTGAACCTTGGTGCCCTTGGTGGTAAAAACATTTGAGTGGCCAATTTCCGGAGGGTCAGTATGGTTACTATTCCAACTCTGACGACAGAGCGACTGCTGCTGCGACCGTTCAGCATGGACGATTCTCCCGTCGTAAAAGAGCTGGCCGGCGAATACGAGGTCGCCGCCACGACGGCCAACATTCCGCACCCCTACGAAGCGGGTATGGCGGCGGCCTGGATCAGCACCCATCAAGAAGCTTTCGAAAAAGGAGCGGCGGTGACGTTTGCGATTGCGCTGCGATCCGGCGGGCAGCTGCTCGGCGCCATCGGTCTTGGCATTGACCCGGCGAATTCGCTGGCCGAGCTGGGCTACTGGATCGGCAAACCGTACTGGAATCGCGGTTATTGCACCGAGGCCGCCCGAGCTGTGCTCGAGTACGCCTTTAGCGAGCTGGGGCTCAACCGCGTCCAGGCGCGCCACATGACCAAGAACCCCGCCTCAGGCCGCGTCATGCAGAAGATTGGCATGCAGTACGAGGGGCGCCTCCGGCAGCAGATCAAGCGCTGGGAGGCCTTCCAGGACGCCGAGATGTACGCGATTCTGCGAGAGGAATATCAAAGCCGGGAGCAATAAAGCCATAAGCCCTCAGCAATCAGCCTTCAGCGCAGCGGGGTTCCCACGGAACCAGTAGCCTCACAGATCAACACAAACCACAGATTCACACAGATTTACACAGATACTGGATGATTCTGAGCAGATTTCTTCCATGGAATCTGTGATCATCGGTGTTGATCTGTGGTTCTAAATTGAGACTGCTTCGTCGCAAAGAACGCTCCGCGCAGCGACATTCGTGTATTCGTGTCCTCCAATTCGTGGACGGCGCCCACCCGGCGAAAGATTTATCATCGGATCCAGCGATTCGTTCGCAAAGGCCCTAAGCAATAAGCCTTCAGCACAGCGGGGTTCCCACGGAACCAGAAATAGTCCAGAAAAAAAAGAATAATGAACTGATTGAACGGCTAACGGGTATTAAAGACAGACCCGGTGTAAAAATAGCGTAAATGCGCCGCAACCCGGACACGAATTGCGGGTTATAAAACCCGAGCGCAATTCTCAATCCATTACCGAAGGAGAGAAACATGTCTGCACAACCACCCCCTTCGATCAGCATGGAAGCTGAACGAAAGCCCCTCTTATCGGCGCGGCAGGTGGGTGTCGCGGCTGCATTTGGGGGCGCAGCATTAGCCCTGGTCCTGGCGGGAGTTACCATTCCCATTCCAGGCACCCCGGTCGTGACCGACCCGCGCGAAATCTTTACCACCACCGGCGCATCGCTCACCGGGCCGGTCGGCGGCATCGTGATCGGCATCCTGGCAGGGATTGCCGAACCGGGCATTCCCCTGGCCAGCCTGCTTGCCCACATCGTCGGCGGCATTTACAGCGGCCTGGTCTATAAAAATCTGAGCTGGCGATTCCGGGACAGCAAAGTCGCCTATCTGGCTTTGTGGGCGGTCCAGGTCCTGGGCTATTACATCCTGGTCGTCGTGCCTTTGTTCGTCGTCGGGCTGGTCATCTTCTACCCGGACCCGGAGTACGGTGGCTTCTTTGCATTGCTGGGAGTGTTGGAAGCCGGCGCATTACCGGAAACGATCATCACGACCGTGGTAACGACCATCATCATGGCAGCCCTGCCGGAGCGCTATCGCAGGCCTCTCTGGTAGGTCCTACAGACAACCTTGCGAAGGTTTTGCGCCCGTGCGTTGATCCCGGAAATCCAACCTTCGCAAGGTTTTGCACCAAGATCTAACTGGCCGGAGACAGGCCCCAGGCCGCAACTGAATGAAAAGTTGCGACCTGGGCTGTTTTCGGCTGTCGCCATTGACTGGGTAGGCATGCAATCCGACATCGAGTTCCGGAACGTTTCCTTCCAATACGAGGGCTCAAAAACTTTCGCCATTCGAGATATTAACCTGGCGATCGCGCCGGGCGAAATCGTGCTGATCACCGGGCCCGCCGGCAGCGGGAAAACCACCCTGTGCAGCTGTATCAACGGGTTGGTCCCCCACTACCACGAAGGAAAGCTCAGCGGGCAGGTCCTCGTGCGGGGCTACGATACGGCCCGGGCGCGCATCGGCGGCCTGGCCTCCCTGGTCGGGATGGTCTTTCAAGACCCGGAAAGCCAGCTGGTCACCGCCAGCGTCGCCGACGAAGTCGCTTTCGGACCGGAAAACCTGGGGGTGCCGCGCGACGAGATCAACCGGCGCGTGCCGGAGGCCCTGGCCGCCACCCGGCTGCCCGGATATGACGACCGGGACCCCCACAGCCTTTCCGGGGGAGAGCAGCAGGCCTGCGTCATCGCCGCCATTTACGCCATGCACCCGGAAATCTACATCATGGACGAACCCCTCGCCAACCTGGACCCGGCCGGCAGGGCCCAGGTATTAAAGGTGGTTGTCGACGTGGCCAAGCGGAGGGGCAAAACCCTGGTGGTGGTCGAACACTCTTTAGAGGAGGTCCTGCCCCTGGTGGATCGCCTTATCGTCCTGGACAGGGGCGAGATCGTCCGGGACGGGCCTGTGGGCGAAGTGCTGGCAGGCGGGGATCTACCCCGGGTATTCACCCGCCCGGCGATCGTCAGGCTGGGCGAGAAACTGCGCCTCGACCCGCTGCCGCTCACTCCGGAGGGCTTTTACCGGGCGCTCAGCGCGCGCTACGCACTGAGAAAAGCCCACACCAACAGCTCGAAACCTTTGGAGAGCGCCAGAGGCGAGGCCGTGATCGAAATGCACGGAGTTTCCTTCTCCTACGACAAAAAATACGCCGCCCTCGATAACGTTGATTTGACCATCTATGCCGGTGAACTGGTGGCGATCCTGGGTCGCAACGGTTCCGGGAAAACCACCCTGGTGCGGCACATCATCGGCCTGCTGCAGCCGGACAGCGGCAGCGTCTCCGTCCTGGGTAAGGATGTGGCGGTCACGCCCACCCACGAGCTGGCCCAGGACGTGGGTTTTTGCTTCCAAAACCCCAATCACCAGATCGTCTCTTTCAACGTGCGCGCCGAGATGACTTTTGGGCTGAGAGCCCATAACGTCGACCCCGCCGAGTACGAGCGCCGCATCCAGGAAGCCCTGGCGTTCGTGAACATGCTCGACACTATCGATGCGGAAATCTTCGACCTGGGGAAAGG
>DATCIL010000032.1:0-6761 GCA_036507795.1 Anaerolineales bacterium
TGGTACTGAGGGAAGGGGACGAACTGACCCTGGTGACCTGGGGCGCCATGGTGCCCCGCTCGCTGGAGGCGGCTCGGGATTTTTCCGGGCGCGTTACCCTGATCGATTTTCGCACCCTGATCCCCTGGGATCGGGAGACCGTACTGGCAAGCGTACGTCAGACCAGCAAAGCGCTGGTCGTGCACGAGGATACTCAAACAGGCGGATTTGCCGGAGAAATTATTGCCACAATCGCCTCGGAGGCCTTCACATACTTAGATGCGCCCGTCGAGCGATTGACCACGCCGGACGTCCTCATTCCCTACAATATACCAATGATGGAAGCAGTAATTCCCAGCGTTGAGACCATTCGCCGGAAAATAGAATATCTGCTGGATCATTGACCGGCCCAAAAATGACTTGGAGGTATCATCTCAAAAAGATGGTGTGTGGGGTATTTTGTGGGGGCTTTGCCCGCACAAAATACCCCGATCTCCCCCTTTATTGAGCGTTACAGTTGGAGAGACCAATGACCGAAGATCAACTGGTATTAATTGAACGCGATGGACCGATTGGGATGATCACCCTGAATCGTCCGGATGCGCTCAATGCCCTCAGCCCTGCCATGCTGGCGGCTGTTTGCCAGGCGACTGAGCGCCTGGATCAGGATGCATCAATTCGAGTTATCATTCTGACCGGGAACCAGCGCGCCTTCGCGGCCGGAGCGGACATCAAAGCCATGGCGCCTGCCTCGCCCATGGATATCCTGCGGGCAAACACCAAACAATACTGGGATCGGCTGCGCCGGATCAATAAGCCCTTGATCGCTGCGGTGAGCGGCTACGCTTTTGGCGGCGGTTGCGAACTTGCCATGCATTGCGATTTAATCGTCGCTTCGGAAAGCGCTCAATTCGCTCATCCAGAGATCAAATTGGGCATCATTCCCGGCGCAGGAGGCACGCAGCTCCTGACAAAAGCCATTGGACCCTACCGGGCGATGGAAATGATTCTGACCGGCGATCCGATCAATGCGCAGCAGGCTTTTGAAATGGGCCTGGTAAATCGCCTGATACCGGTCGAACGTTACCTGGATGAAGCCAAGGATCTGGCCCGGGTTATCGCGGAACGCCCACCGGTGGCCGTTCGCTTAGCGCGAAAAGCGGTCCGCCATGGGATAGAGAACACTTTCCGAGAGGGCATGGAGTTAGAACGACGCAGCTTCATGCTGCTTTTTGACACCTACGATCAAGAAGAGGGGATGAGGGCCTTCCTGGAAAAGAGGGAGCCGAGGTTTAAGGGCAAGTAGGGGCCTAAGGAAGGGCTGGCTCAGACCGACAAGCAGGATGGGACGCGGATTTTCGCGGATAACACGGAAAAGTCTTATTCTTGAAATGAATTCTCGGTGTCAAGGATTTTAGTTTCATGGACAAACAATCTGGACAACAGATCGGCAGCATAAGCCGGATCGGCGTGCTCGGCGCGGGGACGATGGGCAGCGGCATTGCGTTGACGGCCCTGTTGGCCGGTTTGAGAGTTACTCTCTACGATGTTTCTCAAGAGATGCTCGCTGATGCCCAAAAATACATTGAGCATCATCTGAACAGAAAGCGAATGGCCATTAACATCAAATATTTGACGGTAACGCAGAATTTAGAGGACCTGCACGGCTGCGACGTGATCATAGAAGCCATCCCGGAGGATCTGGACCTTAAGCAAAATACTTTCGCAAAAATCGACCGGATCTGCCCGCCGCCGGCAATTCTGACTACCAACACGAGCACCCTTTCAGTAACTGCGATCGCGGCAGCTGTCGAGAAACCTGAGCGAGTGGCCGGCATGCATTTTTTCAACCCGGCTCCGGTCTTACCACTCGTCGAGGTAATTCGGGGAGCCAGGACGGCGCCGGATACGATCGATAGGATCGTAAATCTGGCAAGGAAATTAGGCAAAACGCCGGTCGTTGCAAAAGACACACCCGGTTTCATCGTGAATCGGGTGGCCAGACCTTTTTATGGCGAAGCATTACGTTTATTGGGCGAAGGAGTGGCCAGCCACGAACAGATCGACACCATCGTAGAAAAAGGCGGCGGTTTCCGGATGGGTCCTTTCCGGTTAATGGACCTGATCGGTATTGATGTGAACTTCACCGCCACAAAATCAATCTACGAGCAGACCTTTTATGAACCGCGCTACCGGCCGCATTTAATTCAAGACCAGATGGTTGCACAGAAGGCGCTGGGGAGGAAAACTGGCAGAGGCTTCTACCGCTACGACATAGATGAAAGCTTTGAGAAGCCAAACTCTTCCTCCACCGGCAGCCAGCACGCCTGGCAGGTGGTTCTGTCCTCCGGCAGCTGGTCGTCCACTTTGCTTAAGGAGTGCGAACAGGCTGAATTTAGTATCCAGGAATCAGGCGTTGCCGAGATCGACCAGAGCAGGGCCGCAATTGGGATCGTTACTGCGGGGCGACGTGAGGGCCTGCAGGAATACCTGCAGCAGATGGATCAAATACTTCCTGCCGATGTGCCAATTATTTGCCAGGGCGCCGATGCGACATTATCCGAGTTGGAAAACTGGTTGGAAAAGCCAGAAAGATTTGCCAGTTTCGATGGACTGATGCTCCCCTTCGGAAATCTGGTTACGTTGATCCCGAGCAAAGATTTGAGGGAGGAATGTAGAGTTAGCATCAGGTCTTTCTTCAATGATCTTGGATATGCGACCGCCTGGGTAGGCGAAAGTCCTGGTCTGGTTTTGCCGCGGATCATTTGTGCCTTGACAAATGAGGCCGCCTTTGCGGTTGGCGAAGGCGTCGCCTCAGCGGATATGATCGACACAGCGATGAAACTGGGCACAAATTATCCTTTCGGTCCGATCGAATGGGGGAAACAAATCGGTTTTGGACGGGTGGCCGGCGTGCTAGAGCATTTGCACGCGGAATATGGTGAAGAAAGATACCGGGTTGCTCCCCTGTTGAGGCGATGGGCGCGGTCCGAACTAATAAATCCTTGACAAGCGAGAACATTCGTTCGATAATATATGCACCCTCGTCTTGATTTCGTTGCGTAAATGAATAAGCCCGGATTGAACCAGGCGATATTCCTCATAGTTTATTTAAAGAATAATCCGTTCTACTTAACTTAAAAGGAGAGCCAATTATGTCCCCGGATCACGTGTTAACATTTACCGAGCAGGTTAATGCGCCTGCAAAACAAGTTTATCGCGCTTTTACAAACTCGACCGCCTTGCGTGAATGGCTGTGCGACGAAGCCAGCGCGGTTGCCAGAGCAGGCGGTCGCATCTATCTATGGTGGAATGACGGATATTATTCGAGCGGCGAATACCAGATCCTCGAACCCGAAGAAGAGATCCGCTTCACATGGCGCGCTAAAGATGACCCGGCGGCGAGCCTGGTGAAGGTGAGGCTCTCCAAACGGGATGAAGGCACCTTGATCGAGTTAGAACACAGCGCTCTGGAGAGCGGCGACGAACGGCAGGAGACGATCGCGGAAATGCAAAAAGCCTGGGAATCCAGTCTTAAAAACCTGGTTTCTGTGTTGGAGACCGGTGAGGATTTGCGGTTTGTCAACCGCCCCATGCTGGGTATCACGCTCGACGACTTTAACGACGAGGTCGCCGAAAAACTTGGCGTGCCGGTCAAGGAGGGTATCCGCATCGATGGCGTCGTCGATGGCATGGGTGCGCAGGCTGCCGGTTTGCAGGCAGATGATGTCCTCGTTGGCCTGGCCGGCCAGGAGGTCTCCGACTGGCCAACGCTCACAAACGCACTGCAGCGTTTGCAGGCGGGCGACGAGATCGACGTAACCCTTTATCGCGGCTCCGAAAAGAGGACGGTCAAGATGACGCTGTCGCGCCGGCCGCTGCCCGAGATCCCCGAAACTCCAGCTGCGCTCGCTCAGGTGGTAGAAAAGAAATACGAGAGAATGGAGGCCGCCCTGGACGATTTCTTCGCCGAGGTCAGCGAAGAACAGGCTTCGCGTAAACCGGTACAGGATATTTGGAGCCCCAAAGAAACCCTGGCGCACCTGATCCATGGTGAGCGCGGCTGGCACACCTGGATGGCAGATCTGGTGGGCGGATTTGAGCCCTCCTACGACGACTGGGGCGGAAACCTTCAGGCGCGAATCGATGCGACAATTACAGCTTATCCAACGATCGCCGAACTCAGGGAAGAATTAAGGCGCAATTGCGCCGAAACGGTGGCATTTCTGGCCCGGCTTCCGGAAGAGTTTGTGGCTCGTAAGGGCAGCTACTGGCGCCTGGGACACAACATGGTGGAGCAGCCTTATCACTTCAATCAGCATTTAGATCAAATGCGCAGCGCGGTTGAATCTGCCCTGCAGCGCTGAACACCATCCATCAAGAATGGTCTAAGAAACGGGTCAATAAAAATCCGCCAGGGCGGTGCGCCGCCCTGGCGGATCTGGTTCCATGTCAGGAGAGTGTATAATTAAGATAACATTCATCTAAAAGTAGTTTAATGAACCTATAATCTTGATCCCTTATAATAAAAATACGGGGTAAAGAGGGAAACCAGCACAAATATCCGCTGAAGCGGAGGGAGGCAGCAACTTGAGTGAGCGGAGATACGTCGGAAGAGATGTGCGTGAATTCGATTTTGATGCAATCCTTTATGAAAAGTCCGATTACCGCGCTACGATCACCTTCAACCGGCCCGCTGTGCTGAATGCCGTGAATTATGACGTTTTGCAGGAATTGAATGCCGCTTTCAAAGACGCCAGTTGGGACGATCGGGTTGCCGTCATCGTGCTCACTGGCGCTGGCGAGCGCGCCTTCTGCACAGGGGCAGATTTGAAGGAACAGCAACAGTTCTTGAAAAGACCACGCGATTATTGGAAGTGGATGGGCGAGTTTATCGAATGCCACGAACGCCTGCGCAACATTGGCAAACCCACCATCGCTCGCCTGAACGGCATCGTGGTCGGCGGAGGCAACGAGTTCAACATGAGCTGCGACCTGGCTGTGGCCGCTGAAGATATCTACATCCGCCAGGTAGGAACCAGCCACGGAAGCGTTGCTCTGGCAGGCGCCACGCAGTTTCTCCCATTGATTGTGGGGGACCGGCGAGCCAGGGAAATCCTGTTGTTGAACGAAGAGATCCGAGCCCAAACAGCGCTCGAATGGGGGTTGGTGAACTGGGTCGTGCCGCGCGCCCAGCTGGACGACAAAGTCGATGAAATTGTTGAGAAATTGATCGCAAAATTCCCGGAAAAAACTCGCTACACCAAGCAACAGCTGAATTTCTGGCGCGATTTTAGCTGGCACCTGACCATCGGGCACGGGCGTGACTGGCTGGCAATCCATAACACCAGCCCAGAAACCTGGGAGGGAGTTCAATCCTTCGAGCAGAAACGCCAACCGAATTATGCAGAATTGAGACGACGCTGGGCGGAAGATGAAGCGCCAGAATGGATCCAAGGAGAAGCGCCCGACCAACCGGAAACCTGAAGGAGTAACAGTTATGGATCTAACGCTCCCTGCCGGAGTTAATCTCCAGGAAAGTACCCTGGGATTCCTGAAAAAACCGAAAAAAATGCTGATTAATGGCAAATGGCTGGATGCCATTAACGGCAAGACCTTCCCCACCTATAACCCTGCCACCGGAGAAGAGCTGGCTCAGGTTCCCCTGGCGGATGCAGAAGACGTGGACCGGGCCGTTAATGCCGCTCGAGCAGCTTTCGAACACGGTCCCTGGGGCAAGCTGAGCGCCGCCGAACGCAGTAAGCTGCTGTGGAAGGTGGCTGACCTGATCGACCAGCACGCCGACGAGTTAGCTGAGCTCGAGGTGCTCGATAATGGCAAGCCCTACCGGGTTGCCCGAAGAGGCGATATCCCTTCAGCAAGCGAACACTTCCGCTATTACGCCGGGTGGACGACGAAAATCGAAGGGACGACCATTCCCGTTTCAATTACAAACCAATTTGTTTACACGCTGCGCGAGCCGATGGGCGTGGTCGGATTGATTATTCCCTGGAATTTCCCGCTCTTGATGTGCGCCTGGAAGCTGGCGCCAGCACTGGCATGCGGGAACGTCGCCATCTTGAAGCCCGCTGAGGAAACGCCGTTGAGCGCGCTGCGCCTGGGCGAAATCATGCTCGAAGCGGGATTTCCAGAGGGCGTCGTCAATATCGTTACGGGTCCCGGCGTGCCCACAGGTTCGGCTATTACTGCCAACATGGGTATCGATAAAGTGGCTTTCACCGGTTCCACCGAGGTCGGCCGCAAGGTGATGCAAGCCGCCGCAACCAGCAATCTGAAGCGCGTGAGCCTGGAGCTGGGCGGAAAGTCCCCCCTGGTGATTTTTGCCGATGCCGATGTGGCGCAGGCAGTTAAAGGGGCAACCTGGGCCGGTTTCAGCACAGCCGGGCAAGAATGCGTGGCCGGCTCTCGATTGTTTATCGAACGCCGTGTTTATGATGAGGTTCTGCAAGGCCTGTCCGAACAGGCCGGTCGTCTCAAGGTCGATCATGGCTTTGCTGAAAAAGTCCATGTCGGCCCGATCATCTCGCAGCAGCAGCTGAATCGTGTACTGAGTTATATTCAAGTTGGAGAACAGGCGGGTGCAAAGGTGGTCGCGGGTGGTGAGAGGCTCGGTGAAGAACAGGCCGGCGGCTATTTCCTCAGACCAACCGTGTTCGCTCACGAGGACGACGACCTTCAAATCGTAAAGGAGGAGATTTTCGGACCGGTTGTGACGGCTACGCCGTTCGATTCCTGGGATGAACTGGTAAACCGGGCCAATA
>DATCIL010000033.1:0-2492 GCA_036507795.1 Anaerolineales bacterium
ACAAGCCTGGGATACGTTCATGACCTTAGCCGCCACCACGACACTTGCACCGCGCTGCGGATGCAGTGCAGGTGAAAAATTGAAAATCAGTTTCTACGAATATGTGCGTGACCGCATCTTGAAGAAAAATGGTGTCCCGCCGCTTCCTGAATTAATTAGAAAAGCCGCTCGTGAACTCATCCAGGCGCAGCCCTATTCGCTTGCCTGCCCCTAATCTTTGAGAAGATACCTTCTGATGCTATGGTTCCTTCTATCTCCCCTGTTGTTGGACCGCACCCAACTACAAGCAGTAGAACCAATACGATGGTTTGTTGCCAATACTTCTTTGCATTCATAGCGAACTCCTTTCACCTAATAGAATGTGTCCGAAACAAAAATCAACTTTCTAATACCCAAATATGTAAGGGCGTGCCAACGGCTCGCGTTAGATATTCTAAGCGTTGTCAAGGACGAATAGCAATGGAAATGGGCAATAGGGCACTCTCCTCGCCGATCTGGCAGGTCTTGCAATTTTGTCGATGCGAGCTACAATAGAGGGGAGGAAAAGCGAGCCCGTTTGCAAGGTTGAGGAAGCTTGGTGCTTGCCTCGTACCCCACTTGCTCAGGCTCTAAGTGCCTGAACCACTTGGTGCCGCTTTTCCTCTTTTATATCGCTGTTCGAGGCGTGCGTCTGTGCGTTCGCGCCGGGTGGCTTTGCGGTTACGCCGGCGCACGTCTTCGGGAACGGTATAACGCTCGGCAATGATCCTTCGAGCGCGTTCGGGGGAGATCGGTGTGCCGTCCACATCGCGGAGTTGGTAAGGGCGATCTTCGCGCAGCACCACGCCGACGCGGTCCAGGAGATGAGCGCTGCAAGTGCAGATGGCCTGGACATGATGCTTGCCATGCTGGACCATTTGGTTGTAGTAAATCGCTGCAATTTGGGGATCTGACTGGCGGGCCGATTCGGCATCCAGAAAAGCAAACTTCTTGATCAGGCTGGGACCGGCTTGAGTGATCTTGAGACCGGTTGCCTGGCTGTCGGCACTCTGTTTGCTGTTGGGCACCATGCCGCTCCAGCCGCGCAGTTGGCGCAGGCTGCCAAAGCGCCTGGGATTGCCGATGAAACTGACATAGATGGCGGCTCCATCCTGTCCGACACCGGGGATGGTTTCGAGATTACGGCTGGGATGCAGCTGGCGATAGAGCGGGCGGACGGTCTTGAGCAGCAGGCGGTGATGCATCTCGTCCACGAACGCCAGATAGGCTTGCTCGCGGCTGGCTTCGGCCTGGAGCAGTTCATAGTCCAGATACACACCTTCTTCGCCATAGATCGCCAGGATTTGCTCGGCCAGTTGAACGAGATAGTGGGTCCACTCTCCGGAATCCTTCGAATCCAGACCACTTTCGAGCCATTTCTGGCGGATTGCTTCGGCCCCTGCCTGCTGGACACGCCGCGGGGAATACCAGTGCTCACGAAACCAGCGAGCCGCAGGGCAAAACAGGTCTGAAAACACCGCGTCTTCCAGACCCGGCCAGGCGAAGCGATCCAGGGCGATGAGGCGGTTCTGGCAGGCGGTGCGTTGTTTCATCAAGCGCTCCAACTGCTTGCAACCTCGCTGGCAGGCCAGGGTCCGGGCATCCGAGAGCTCGAGCCGATGCAATTTCTCCGCATCCACCAGCGGCAGTTTGGCCAGCACGCGCGCATCGATGCGATCGCTCTTGGCATGTTTCTTGAAGTACTTGCGCAGGTCCGCCACTTGCTGGCTGTTGACCAGATAGACGATGACCTCGTGGCGGCTCAGGAAGACCGCCACCGGAAACCAGGCCATGCCCGTCGGTTCCAGCACGGCCTGCACCTGCCCATCGGCGTTGCCCTCCTGAGCCAGCTCCAACAACCGGGTCATCGAAGCAGGCTCGGTGCGGAAGCGGAGCAGCGGGCTGACAAAGCGGCCGCTCTCATCGACGATCACCGCTTTGTGCTCGCCTTTGACACTCAGATCAATTCCAATCGTACGCATCTGAACATCTCCTTTTGGTAAAAAACGGATCCAACCGGGAGGCGCTGAGTGGCAGGGTTGCCCAAGTCCAATGCCAGTGAGTGAGGTACGCACTAACCCCACGCTTGCCAGTGATGAGAGGCCTGATCTGCATCAGCCTCAACATTCTCAATAGGGTCTGCCTGGGCGGAAGGATGACCATCTAACGCCAGGGGCAGCCAAAGCTCCCCAGCCGCAAGTGAGCCACTCCGTCCTCCCAAGAACAGTGTACGCCCATTTTGCTATTCGTTTGTTAAAGTTCTACCTTGAGTCCAGTATACAAGCCGCAAGTGGGTAAGACGCGACTCGGCTAGGAGCCGGAGAAAACTCAAAGCCAGATAAAGGCTTGAAAAACGCGGCGCGTACCCACCGTCCGCTGCACCACCGGAGAACTAAAACGTTCTCTTTCCCGAAAGAAACCGGGGCGCAATGGGAGTATACTGCAAATGGCAGACACATCAGCCGTACAAAGC
Source organism: Anaerolineales bacterium (assembly GCA_036507795.1). Taxonomy (GTDB): domain Bacteria; phylum Chloroflexota; class Anaerolineae; order Anaerolineales; family UBA4823; genus DASQQR01. The sequence goes on from DATCIL010000033.1 coordinate 2,492, forward strand.
A
>DATCIL010000034.1:0-26414 GCA_036507795.1 Anaerolineales bacterium
GCTCTGCTGGGTGCCTCTCCCTCCGTCGTGAGCGACTGCAGGATGTGGATCTATTGGTGGTCCGGGAGCTCACCGGTGGCATTTATTTTGGCGAGCCGCGCTTTCGCCGCAAGGTGAATGGGGAAGAGCAGGCGGTGGACAGCATGGTTTACTCGGAGAGCGAGATACGCCGGGTAGCGCATCTGGCCTTTCAGCTCGCCCGCTCTCGTCGTAAAAATGTGACCTCAATCGATAAAGCCAATGTGCTGGAATGCTCCCGCCTTTGGCGGCAAACCGTTAGCGCGGTGGCGCGAGAATATCCGGATGTAACCCTGCAGCACCTGCTGGTCGATGCGGCTGCCATGCACCTGCTGACGCGCCCGGCTTCGTTCGATGTCATGTTGACCGAAAACTTGTTCGGAGACATCCTGACCGATGAAGCCTCGGTGCTGTCCGGATCGATGGGCAATCTGGCTTCAGCCTCCTTGGGAGATGCCCCCAACCGCGTGGGTCAGCGGCGCGGTCTCTATGAGCCCATTCATGGCTCGGCGCCGGACATTGCCGGAAAAGGGATTGCCAATCCGGTCGGGACGATTCTCTCCGCGGCTTTCTTGCTGCGCTATTCCTTGGGTTTGGAAGCCGAGGCCCAGGCTGTGGAAAGCGCGGTTGATCGAGCGCTGGCCAGCGGCTGCCGCACTGCCGACCTGGCACAGGAAGGAGAAACATTTTTGACGACCAGGGAGATGAGCGCTGCGATCACATCAATAATGGGGGAAGATGGGGGTTTGCAGGCGTGCGGAGCACGCCTGCAAACCCCCACCACCCCACTTTTTTTGAGAAGTTCCTAAAAACTCATTATGGAAGGAGTGAACGATGAAATCTGACTACATCTGGATGGACTGTGAATTGGTCTCTTTCGACCAGGCGGTAGTGCACTTCCTGACCCCCACCCTGCACTACGGCACCGGGGTCTTCGAGGGCATTCGTTGTTATGAGACACGCAAGGGGCCGGCAGTCTTCCGCTTGCGCGAACACCTCAAGAGATTTTTGGATTCGATCAAGGTGGTTGGCATCCCTGATCTGGCTTACTCCCTTATGGACCTGTATAGGGCTGTCCATTTAACCATCCGGGCGAATGAGTTCCTGGAGTGTTACATTCGCCCGCTGGTTTACATGAAGGGCCCGCTGGGCTTGAATCTGGACGCATGGGAACCGGTGGTGGGCATTGCCGTGTGGGAGTGGGGCCCTTTCCTGGGTAAGGAATCCATGGAGAATGGCGTGCGCGTGACCGTTTCTTCCTTCACCCGGCACCACCCTAATGTGATGATGTCCAAAGCCAAGATCTCGGGCAATTATGTAAATTCTACCCTGGCCAAGACCCTGGCGACGCGCTCGGGCTTTGATGAAGCCATCATGCTGGATCCGGAAGGCTACGTGGCCGAATGCAGTGGAGAGAACCTGTTCATCGTGCGAAACGGCGTAATCTATACGCCCCCCACGGCCGCCATCCTCGAAGGCGTTACCCGCGATGCCGTCATCGCCCTGGCAGGCGATCTGGGCATTCCCGTAATCGAGGAGCCGATCTCGCGCGATCAACTCTATATCGCCGATGAGGTTTTCATATGTGGCACGGCGGCCGAGGTAGTTCCTGTGCGGGAGATCGATTTTCGCAAGATCGGTCAGTCCAACAAAGGCCCGGTGACGGACGCCATTCAGAAACTTTTTTTCCAGACCGTGCGCGGTGAGGGTCTTCGCTCTCCGGTGTGGCTGGACTATGTCGATGAGACCGTGCTGGCCGTTTAAATGGCCAACCTGTGCATCGCTTTTCAGGGCGAGCCGGGTGCCTACAGCGAGCTGGCCGCATTTGAATATTTCGGCGACGGGATAAGCACGCTCCCGTGCGCTACATTCGAGGAGGTGTTTGCGGTCGTAAGCGCCGGCGAGGTAGTGGCAGGTTGTAGATCTGCCCCTACGCACGGCCTCCTCCCTATTGAGAATTCACTGGCGGGCAGCATCCACCGCAATTATGATTTGATGCTGCACAGCGACCTGCACATCGTCGGGGAGTATCACCTGCGGGTGAGCCATTGTCTGCTGGCCCTTCCCGGCGTGAGCCTGAAGGATATCCGCCGGGTGCATTCCCATCCGCAGGCGCTGGCACAGTGCGAGGCCAGCCTGAAGCGCTTAGCCGTGGAAAAAGTGGCGGAGGCCGATACCGCCGGCAGCGCTCGCCTGCTGCGAGAGCGTGGCGACCGCCAGGCCGCCGCCCTGGCCTCCCGCCGGGCAGCCGAGGTCTACCAGCTCGAGGTGCTGGCCGAGCACATGGAAGATAACCCCGCAAACTATACCCGCTTTCTGGCGCTGTCCAGGGAACCGCTGGCAGTGGCAGATCCGCAGGTAGGCGATTACAAGACATCGATCGTTTACAGCTTGCGCAACGAGCCCGGTGCGCTTTTCAGAAGCTTGAGCGTTTTTGCGCTTAGGGATATTGACCTGACCAAGATCGAATCCCGCCCGATCCCCGGCCAGCTCTGGGAATATATGTTTTATGTGGATTTTGCCGGCCATGCCCGGGTGCCCGCCTGCGAGCGGGCGTTAGCCAATCTCCTGGAGTTTGCCACCTTCCTGCGCGTTCTCGGCTCCTATCCCCGCCACCACCTCGACCGCGTATTTAAAGATGAGGGAATGGCCTAGGAGGAATCAACGCAGAGTCGCAAAGGCGCAGAGACGCAGAGATTATTTAAATTTTCTCTGCGTCTCTGCGTTAAAAAATTAACTCTCCCCTGAAATTATCTGAGCAAGAGCATGTAGAGCTAACAGATAGGAGCGCCAGCCAAAGCCCGTGATTTTGCCCGCGCAGACTGCCGAGATCAGCGAGCGGTGGCGGAATTCCTCGCGAGCGTATACGTTGGAAAGATGGACTTCAATCACCGGTAGCTCAATCGAGGCGACCGCGTCGCGCAATGCGACCGAAGTGTGCGTATATCCTCCTGGATTGAAAATCACCCCGGCTGCCCAATCCCGGGCGGTATGCAGCGCGTCGATTAAGCCGCCCTCGCTGTTCGACTGAAAGCTGCGCACCTCCAGGTTCAGCTGCTTGCCCGCCTGCAGCAGCCGCTGGTCGATCTCGTCCAAAGTCATCGTCCCGTACACTTCAGGCTCCCGCTGGCCCAGCAAATTCAAATTGGGCCCGTGAAGGACCATGATGGCTACCATACTTCCTCCAATTCGCTCAGATGTTCCACCTCTACGCCAACCCGAACCTCTCCTACTCTGACGGGCAGTGCAAAACGAACTTTTCCGCCGGCCCGCTTCTTGTCCACCTGCATCCCTTCCAAAATGGCCCGTTTATCCAGCCCTGCCGGCACCTCCGTCGGCAGCCCTAATCCTCTCAAAACCCCTGCAATCTCCTCTGCCAGGCCTTTCTCAGCCAGCCCAACCCGCTCCGCCAGGTGCGCTTCGACGACCATACCGATGGCTACCGCCTGCCCGTGTTTCATAGCAAAATTAGCCGCCATTTCCACGGCATGCCCAACGGTATGGCCAAGATTGAGAGCGGCGCGCGGGCCATGCTCGAACGGGTCTGCCTCGATCACCCGGATCTTGACCGCCATCGCCCGCCGGACGACTTCGTCCCAATCTGACTGGACTGCCTCCCAGCCTTCAGCGCACTTATTGAACAGCGCCGGGTCGCCAATTATTCCGGCTTTGACCACCTCCGCCAGCCCGGCGCGTAGCTCTTCTTCTGGCAGCGTATCCAGTGTGTTCGGGTCGGACAGGACCAGGCGCGGGGCGTGAAACGCTCCCACCAGATTTTTGCCCTGTCGCAGGTCTATGCCTGTTTTTCCGCCCAGGCTCGAGTCTGCCATGGCCAGCAGCGTCGTCGGCGCCGCCACCCAGGGCACGCCGCGCTTGTAGCTCGCTGCGGCAAACCCTGCCAGGTCTCCAACTACCCCGCCTCCCAGCGCAACCACCGTGCTGCCTCGCTCGAGCCCCATCTCCAGAAAAGCTTCCCACAAGAAGGTCAACGTGCTGATGTCTTTTGAATCTTCCCCTGCGGGTACGACGATCGGCTGGGATGGATAACCCGCCTCGTGCAGGGACTTGAGCGGCCGGTGCAGATGCAGAGCGGCGACGTTCTCATCGCTGACCAGGGCAATGGGGCCGCGCAGCCCCCGGACTCGAAGTGCTTCGCCGAGCGCCGGGAGGCCGCCCGCTTGCACGCGCACGTCGTATCCCAGGCCGCGCGGGTCTTCTGGAATTCCCCCGGCTGAGCTCGCCATGCTGCTCACGTGGAAGGTTCCCAATAGAATCTGGGCCTCCCAGACCAGGGAGGCCGTATCCGCGCTGCTGGTATCCAATTGTAGCGGGAAAGTGGCATAATGCTCGCTGCGCTGTGCGAGCAGGGCCCGCAGGCCCGCGCCCAGGTCCCTGTCCGCATCGTTTGTCACCAGCAAAGGTCGTTCCTCGGAGGTCGCCGCCAGCCGCGCCAGGAGGGTCTCAAATGGTGCCGCCAGGCACAGGACCGGGCCGGCTGAACTCGCCATTTTCCGGCTAGCAGCATCCAGCATGGCGCCCCCGCCTAGCGCAATCACACCCCAATCCTTGGTCAAAACCTTTTCCAGCTGCGCCTTTTCTCGCCGGCGAAATCCAGCCTCGCTCTCCTCTTGGAAAATCTCCGGGATGGTCATCCCCGCCTCGGATTGGATGTGTTCGTCCAGGTCATAAAACGGCAGCCGCAGGCTCTCCGCCAGCTTAATTCCCAGGGTGCTCTTGCCCGACCCCGGCGGGCCGTATAGAAAGATCTTTGATTTTAGATTATGCAAAACTGATTTACCCATTTAATGCCCTGCCGGCGACCAGTTTGAGCGGCGAACTCATTGGAACATTGATGTGGGGAAGCATATCTCCCCAGCACCCCAGCAGCGTTCTTCGCTGCCGCTCCCCAGCGACGCTCTCCGTCGCCGCTCCCCAGCGACGCTCTCCGTCGCCGCTCCCTAGCGACGCTCTCCGTCGCCGCTCCCCTGCTCTCCCTCACCCCACCATACATGCGCCTCCCCATCCAGATGTAGATCAGACAGGCGCGCCTGGCGCAAACCATCAAATCGCGGGCGCATCTCGGCCAGCGAATCCCCACCCAGCTTTTCCAACAGCGCATCCGCCAGTACGAAGGCAATCATGGCTTCGAGGATGGGCACGGCCCGCGGCACCGGGCAGAAATCGGAGCGTTCGTACTGTGTTGGGACCTGTTCCCCGGTGCTAAGGTCCACGGTCTGCTGCGGGGTAAGGGTTGTGGCGATAGGCTTCATCGCGGCCCGCACAACTAAAGGTTGTCCGGTGGTAATCCCGCCTTCCAGGCCACCGGAACGCTGGCTGGGGCGCACCAGGCGATCGCCGTCTAACAGGATCGGGTCCTGCACCTGTGTGCCGAGTCTGCGGGCGTTCTCGAACGCCGGACCGAATTCCACACCCTTCATCGCCTGCACGCTCAACACAGCAGCGCCCAGGCGCGCTTCCAGTTTCCGGTCCCAATGTACGTGAGATCCCAGGCCGGGCGGCAGCCCCAGCGCCAGGATTTCGACCACGCCGCCTAGAGTATCGCGGGACTGCATGATCCCCCGGATGCGCGCCCCCATCTCCTCGGCCGCGGCTGGCTCGGGGCAGCGTACATCGCTCTCTTCTGCTCGCCGCGGCCGGTCGGCCAGGGGAATGTCGTCCAAATCAGCGCTCACGTCTCCGATGGCGACGACGTAACCGCCAACCTGGATGCCGAACTGCTTCAGGAAGTGTTTGCAAACCGCTCCGACGGCCACCCGGGCGGCCGTTTCCCGCGCTGAGGCGCGCTCCAGGGCCGGGCGCAGGTCGGCATACCCGTACTTGAGGGTTCCGCTCAAGTCCACATGACCAGGTCGCGGGACGGTAAAAGGCTCGATCGCCCGCCCGCGCCACTTCTCATGGTCCCGATTTTCGATTAACAGTGCCAGCGGCGCGCCGATCGTCAACCCCTCCAGCACGCCTCCCAGGATGCGCACTGTGTCGCTTTCGATTTTCATGCGCGGCCCGGCGCCGTAGCCGCGCTGCCGGCGGGCCAGTTCGCTGTTGATGATTTCTGGAATGAGCGGCAAACCGGCCGGCATGCCTTCCAGGATGGCTACCAGCGCGGGTCCGTGCGATTCGCCTGCCGTCAGAAAACGCAGCCTCATGTGCCCATCCTCCGCTTTTCTTGGATTACTTTCTTCAATCGTTGCATGGCTTCCTCCATGCGCTCGACCGGCGCAGTCAGCGAGATGCGCACGTAGCCCTCGCCGCCCTCGCCAAAAACGGTGCCGGGCGTCAGGCTGATGCAGGCCTCCTCAAGCAGCAAAGTGGCAAATTCCAGGGATGTCCAGCCGGGAGGCACCGGGCACCAAATGTACAACGAGGCTTTCGGGATCCGGGCCTGCAGCTCGATCGCGTGCAAAGCCTGGATCACGGCGTCACGGCGTTTTTGATAGATCCGGTTGCGTTCAAGCAGCCAGGATTGGTCGCCGGTAAGCGCCGCGATTGCTGCCTCCATAACCGGCAGGAAGTGACCGCTGTCCAGGTTGGTCTTAAGCCTGTACAAAGACTGCAAGGCTTGGGCATTTCCCAGGGCCACCCCTACCCGCCAGCCAGCCATGTTATGGGACTTGGAAAGGGTATTGAACTCCACCGCTACAGCTTTAGCTCCCGGCGCTTCCAGAATGCTAGGAGCCTGGTAACCATTATACGTCACCTGCGTGTAAGCCGCATCGTGACACACCAGCAGGTCGTGCTCTTGGGCAAATGTGACCGCCTGGGCAAAAAATTCTCCGGTGGCAGTGGCGGCAGTGGGATTGTTGGGATAATTTACCCATAGCATCCTGGCGTGCTGGAGGATTTCCGCAGGGACGGTCTGAAGATCGGGAAGAAAGCCTCTTTCCTCAATTAGAGGCAGATAATAGGGCTTTCCGCCGGCGAATTGCGTGGCCCGAGTGTAGGTGATATAGCTCGGATCCGGGATCAGGACGGTATCTCCAGGGTCAACGCAAGCCATCACCAGGTTGAAGATTCCCTCCTTGGAACCCAACAAGGGGACGATTTCAATGTCCGGATCCAGTTGGACCTGGTGCAGGCGCGCATACATACCTGCCCAGGCTTCTCGTAGGGCGCGCGGCCCGAGATGGGGCTGGTAACCGTGGCTACTATTGGAAGCCGCGGATCGCGATAGCGCCGCCAGGATCGCTGGCGCAGGCGGGAGGTCTGGGGAACCGACGTCCAGCCGGATGACATCCTTCCCAGCCGCCTGCATTTCCTGGATCTTGGAGACCCAACCGGCAAAGAAATGCTGAGATAAATTTCGCACACGATCGGAGGAGGCTTTCATTTCGCTTCTGTTATGAATCCCTATCTCCCTTATGTGGGGGAGAGGTAATCCTTTATGGCTGCCAACATCTCGTCGCGGGGTGCGGTGCGTCCCGTCCAAATCGCGAAGGAGAGCGCCGCCTGTTCAATCAGCATGCCGAGACCGTTGGACGTCCGCAGTCCGCCCTCTCGCGCAATTTTCATGAGCAGGGTTTCGGGCGGGTTGTAGACCAGGTCATAGATCGCCGCCTCAGGGGGAAAGGGGACATCCAGAGGCCAGGGGCTTTCCTGCTCGCGCGGGTGCATCCCGAGGGGCGTGGCATTAATGATCAGGCGCGGCATTGGATCCAGATTGGTGAGGGAATCTTTGTCGAGTTGGACGGCGATGACCGGGTCGCGGCCGCCGCTAGGTTTGGTTTTCGCCACGATAAATTGGACGGCGCGAATCAGTTCCTCGGCCGCCTCCGGACGGCGAGCCGCAACTGTCACGTACCATCCTGATCGTGCCAGCGCATAGACCACTGCCCGGGCAGATCCGCCGGCGCCTAGGACCAGGGCGTGCAAGTTGTCTTCTTTTAATACCGACCAACCCAGGCGGTTTAGATCGGCCAGGAAACCGGGAGAATCGGTGTTGTCGCCGACCAGCTGGTCGTCTTTTAAAGAGATAGTGTTGGCCGCCCCGATCGTTCGCGCCACGGGAGCGAGCTTGTCGAGCAACGGCAGGACGGTCTTTTTGTGGGGAATAGTCACGTTCAATCCGTGCAAAATCCCCTGGCGCACCTGCTCCAGCAGATTTTCCAGTACCTCAAGGCCGTTCGGCTCAGCGGGAACTGGATAGAGTTTGTATTCGCCTTTGAATCCCAACGCCTTCAACGCCGCCAAATGAATCCGGGGCGAAAGACTGTGATCTAAGGGATACCCGATAAGGCCCAGGGAATAATAATCGACCATTACGAATTACGCATCATGCATCACGCATCATGTCTTCCTATATTCCGCCCCAATTTATCATATTTCAACGCGAATGTCAGCCCCCAGATCCTTCAGTTTCGTGCTGAACTCAGGAAAGGATTCGGTCACCACCTGCGCTCCATCTACGATAACTGGGCTTTGGGAAACCAGTCCTGCCACAGACAAAGCCATGGCCAGGCGATGGTCGCCATGCGCTTCCACGATGCCGCCCTGATTCATATATCCACCGTTGATTATGAAACCATCCGGTGTTTCTATCGAATTGATGCCGAGTTTGCGCAGTTCTGCGCACAGTGCGCTGATGCGGTCGGATTCTTTGTGGCGCAGCTCTTCCGCCTGGCTGATCCTGGTTTGGCCCTGCGCGCAGCTGGCAGCAATGGCAAAGACGGGAAATTCGTCGATCATGCGGACAACTAGCGAGCCGGAGATGTGAGTCCCCTGCAGAGGGACGTAAGATACCTGGATGTCGCCCACCGGTTCACCGGAGCGTTCCGCGTGCTGGATCACCTGGATCTCTGAGCCCATTGATCGCAGGGCATCCAGCAGCCCCGTGCGCGTCGGGTTCAAGCCGACGTCCTTTAGGGTAACCCGAGAGCCCGGCGTAATCGCCGCGGCCACGATAAAAAAGGCAGCCGAGGAGATATCGCCAGGGATAGCCACATTGAGGGGAGAGAGGCGCAAAGGCCTTGGCGGGTCGAGACGAGTTACGTAATACGTATTAGGAATTAGGTTGGACCTCTCCGAAGTGCTGGTAACCGATACACCCATGCTTCTCAGCATGCGTTCGCTGTGGTCCCGAGAGGGGCCAGGTTCTCGTAGCACGCTGGGGCCATCGGCTGCCAGGGCCGCCACGAGCAAACAGGATTTGACCTGTGCACTGGCTACCGGTAGCGTGTAGTCCAGGGCGTCTAGGATCCGGTCTTGTGAACGGGCTTCCACTCTTAAGGGCGCGGTTGTATCCGGGCTGGCCTGGATGGGCGCTCCCATGGCTCTCAGCGGTGCGACGATGCGTTTCATCGGGCGGCGGCGTAAACCGGGCGAACCGTCCAGGACGGCGGGAAGGCCCAGTGCTGCCAGCGCGCCCGCCAGAAGCCGCATCGTAGTTCCGGAGTTGCCGCAATCTAAAAAGAAGGGTTCTGGGGGCTGGACCCAGGAGTTGAAGCCTCGTCCCTGGACAATGAGCCGGTTGCCATCCAGTTCCCACCGGACGCCCAAATCGGCCAGAGCCTTGAGCATGGCTTCCGTCACGCCGGCTACCAACAAGTTTTCGATGCGGCTCTCGCCCTCCGCCAGTGCCGCGAACAGTGCGGCCCGGTGAGAAATCGATTTGTCTCCGGGAAGGGAGACACTGCCAGATAATGGCCGGCCCGGTGCACTGATAATTTTCATCATGCTGCTCAGGATGGAGCCCGGATTAATTGTTTATGGCGTAAAGCGCTTTTCTCGAGAGACTGTTTCAGAATGCTCATCTCATTCCTGGATAATTGTTCTTCCAGCAAGTCGAGTTGCTTCCGGAATTGCGCCAGGCTCTCCAGAATATTATCCCGGTTGGTAGTCAGCACATCCAGCATGGTGCTTACCGGGGTAGCGGCCACCCGGGTCGTGCTGCGGTAACCGGGGCCTACCAGGGGAGCCGACTCAAGGGGCGTTGATAGAGATAGAGCCGCGGATGCCAGGTAGGGAAGGTGGCTGGTCGCCGCGACCCAGCGGTCGTGGCGTTGCGCATCCAGCCACAGGGGCTGAGAGCCAACGGCGGAAGCCAGTTCCTCCGCAAACGCGCTGGCTTTCTCACTGGTGCGGGCGAGCCGGGTGAAGACGAAGGTTGCGCCTTTAAAAATGCCAGCGTCGGCGCCGGCCAGGCCGCCGGTTTCTTTGCCGCACATCGGATGCCCGCCGAGCGGGTCGAAGCGATCGGGTAGAGTTTCCAACGCTGTTACGATTTCGCTTTTTGTAGAGCCTAGATCCAAAACGATCGCCGAACCCGGGTGCAGGGCAGGGAGCTTTTCGATCAACGCCAGAATTGCTCTAACCGGCGCAGCCAGGATGACGGCATCAGTTTCTGCCAGGATTTCAACCGGATCGGCTGAGATGCGATCGACAATGCCATGCTCCCGCGCCAGGTCTATTGTACCCGGATCCGGATCGTAGGCCAGCAAGGATTGGCAGCGTCGCTGTAACGCCAGTGCCAGCGATCCTCCCATTAAACCCAGACCGAAAATTGCGATCCTCGAGCGCGGCAAAAAGCCAGGCTCGCTCATGGTTCGCTTAACGGAGCGGAAACCGGGTGGCGAATGGGCGCAAGGCTCCTCCCCACGGCTTCTGAAACCGCGCGCACCTGCCTGACCAGTTCAGCAAACCGTTCTGGTTTAAGCGATTGCCCGCCATCCGAAAGCGCTTCGCTCGGATTGATGTGCACCTCTACGATTAAGCCATCCGCGCCTGCTGCAATTCCTGCCCGGGCAATGGCGGTGACATACTCCCAATGACCGGTGCCGTGGCTGGGATCCAGAATGACCGGCAGGTGGGTGAGTGATTTGAGCGCCGGGATAGCATTAATGTCGGTCGTGTTGCGGGTGACGCTCTCAAAGGTACGGATGCCGCGCTCGCACAACATCACCCGTCGGTTGCCATGTGAGAGGATATACTCGGCCGCCATGAGCAGCTCATCGATAGTCGCCATCATACCGCGCTTGAGCAGGACAGGATGCTGGCTTTCTCCAGCAGCGTGCAGCAGGGCGTAGTTTTGCATGTTGCGGGCGCCGATTTGTAGCACATCCGCGTAGCGGGTCAGGAGCGGTATGTGCTCGGGAGCCATGATCTCGGTGACAATCGGCATGCCGGTCTGTTCGCGGGCTTCGGCCAGCATTTCCAATCCGGCCTCACCTAAGCCCTGGAAGGAGTAGGGAGAAGTCCGCGGTTTGAATGCCCCGCCCCGTAAGGCGTGCGCGCCGGCTTCCCGGACGGCGTGAGCGGTCTCCAGCAGCTGGGTGCGGCTTTCTACAGAGCACGGCCCGGCGATCAGCACTACCCCTTGATCGCCAACCTGCACGCCGTTCAGCGGGAACAGAGAATTTTCCGCGATAAATTCCCGGGATGCCAGCTTGTAAGGCCGGGTTATCGGGATCACCCGGTCGACGCCGGGGAGATGCAGGAACTGGTCTTTGAGCACCGGACGGCCATCCCCAACGGCGCCGATCACGGTGCGCTCCTCCCCCTTCGAAAGATGGGCGCGCAATCCATTCCCCTCGATGCGCTCGACTACTGCGGCGATTTCCTGCGGGGTGGCATTCGTGCGCATGATAATCATCATGGTATCTCCTCCAAAAAGAATAGGCTCAGGAGAGCGTTTCTTCTCCAATTAAGAAAAATCCGCCACGGTCAGGTCTGGACGTAGTTCGGCAGCGCTGCCCAGGTAGACGTGGCGGATAGCGTGTTGCGGCAGATCGGTGTTCCAATGCAGAAGCACCCGGATACAGCGCGGCAGGCCTCCAGGCACGGGGATCTCCCGGCTGCATATCAACGGCACGTGCTGCCAGCCCAACTCTCGCGCCGCCTGCGAGGGATATGCCGAACGCAAATCTTCTGTGACCGTGAAAAAAGCGCTGGCAAGATCTCCCACTTCCATGCTTGGATTAGCCTCCATGATAGACACCAACAAGTCTTGCGTGGCGATTAATATCGCTTCGGGCCTATCTGTCTGGGCTAGCGTTGCGCCGCGAACACCTCGAATTGCCATGGTTGTGCCTCCAAATAAAAAATGCGAGGCCGTTGGCCTCGCATTTGTCTGGGTAGGGTAAAAGTCCTTCTTTACCGCTTAAGCGCCGCCAACGGCATCCCGGATCCGGGTGCCAAAATAAAAGGCGGCAAAATAATAGCGGTTGCAGAAGGAGGTCATCATGATCAATTGATTATCGGGTTTCGAAGTTGCTAAAGTCTACCCCATCGATCCGGATCAGTCAAGTGCTAATTTCTAAGTCTCTATCCGAAAAAGGAGTAGTGGGGGTGTTTTTTGTGGGCAGCTTCGCCGCCCACAAAAAACACCCCGATCCCATGGCTTTGGCGCGCCAAGAATTATTTGGGAAGTGTGGCCGGCGGTACTTCTTCTTGCTCTCGATCGCTTTGAAGGGAGGCGCTATAGCCCCCGATACGATCGCGACCATGCCTGCGCAATGCCGGTGCCAGGTCCGGCTGGCTGGAGACCAGCCGGTAAATCTCATTGATGTCCCGCAAGGTGATGAGACCGAGAAAGCGATCTCCGTCCACCACCGGGGCGGCATCCAGGTTGTTTTCGGCTAAGCGCCGCTGCACGTCAATCAATTCCTCAGCGGGAGAAACGGGCATGACTTCGGTGGACATCACGTTGCCGATAGGAACCTCTGGACCGAGACGATTAAGCGCGTCGACCAGCCGGTTATGGCTCAGGAAGCCGGCCAACCGGTCTCCATCACACACCGGGAAATCTGCCTGAAAAGTACTTAAAGTCAAATCGACCGCCTCTCGCAACGGAGCTTCGGGTCTTAGGGCCCGCGCCTGGCGTGAATAGGCTTGCGCCACCTTCAAATCACCCAACACATGGCGGATTTGCACCAGCTGTCCCTCCTGGCTGGCTCCCATGTAGATGAATACTGCGATCAAAATGAGAAAGAAGCCGCCGTTGAGAAATCCCCATAGACCGAGCAGCCAGGCCATCGCCTGGCCGACGGTGACGGCAATGCGCGTGGCGCGCGCATAGTCCATCCGCGCCGCCAGCAAGGCTCGCAGCACCCGGCCGCCATCCATGGGAAAGGCCGGGATCAGGTTGAAAATTCCCAGGAACAGATTAGAAGCGAAAACATAAGTAAAGATGGCGCTGGGATTCAGCTGACCCAGGACTCTGGTGATCGCCAGCGGGTCTTCCAATGGGTTGCCCAATCCGAACAACACTCCCGCAACGAACAATACGATCGCTAAACCAAAATTGACCAAAGGACCGGCAATGGCGATGATAAATTCCTGGATTGGCTCCTCAGGAAAGCGCGCCAGCTGGGCGACGCCTCCGATCGGCAGCAGGACGATCTGCTTGACCGGGACGCCGTAGCCCTGAGCTGCCACGCTGTGACCCAGCTCGTGCAGAACCACGATGGCAAACAGGAGCAGGATGACGATAATCCCAAAGACCGCCCCGGCTGCTCCCTGGCGCGTTAGCAATCCGAATTGGATTGCCGCCCAGACCAGGATCAAGGGGAAGGTGATGTGCACCCGGATAGCGATCCCGCGGACACTGAATAAGCGAAAGGAATTGTCCACTCTCTATCTCCTATATCGAACAAAGCTATAGACGGCTTGGGCAATGGATATCTTACATTCTAAACCCGTTTTACGGCATATGCGCGAGCATTTTCCAGAAATTCTCATTGTGCTGTCATTAGCAAGGCCTTCGCTGCCGAAGCAAGCTCTTGTAAATAGGGAAATCCCTACCTGCTAATAGGGAGATTCCTTATTTACAGCCGTTTCCAATCCTCTTATCGTTAAAAAGAGAAAATACGTAATTTATTCTCAGCCAGCAAGTAATGGTGAAAAAAGATAGACTGCCTTTTTAAGAAAGGCTGTGGGATCGAGAAGGAGTGGAGATATGGATACAACCACAGTGGTAATGATTGTTATTGCGGCCCTGATATTACTGGTAGTTGGGGGTTTCTTGGGAGTTGCATTCGCCCGCCGCCAGCGGACCAGGCGGCTCCGCGAGCGATTCGGCCCTGAGTATGAACGCGCCGTAAGCGAGTTGGGCGATCAGCAGCAGGCGGAAGAAGAACTGGAATCCCGTTTAGAGCATGTCCAATCCCTGGATATTAAACTGCTCTCCAGAGAACAGCAGGAGCGTTTCGCCCGGGAATGGCGCGAGGTCCAGGCCAGGTTCGTCGATAAACCGGTGCAGGCCGTTCAAGAAGCGGACCGGCTGGTAAAAGAGGTAATGGCTGCCAGAGGATATCCCGTCTCTGATTTCGATCAACGTGTGGCGGATATTTCTGTCGATCACCCTGATCTGGTGACCCATTACCGCGGCGTACATGAGATTGCAGCCAGGAGCGAGCGAGAGGAAGTCGACACGGAAGATCTGCGCCAGGCAATGGTGCACTGCCGGGCTGTGTTTGAAGAGCTGCTTGGGACAGCAGTATTAGAAATGGATTAAAGAAGGGAGAAAGTATGATGAGTGAAGAAAAGAGAGAGGATCGCTTGAGCACTGCCGATTTGGTTTCAGCAACCGAAAAGCGGGAAGAGTTTCACGAGGAAAGCGCAGAGGAAACTGAGAGCGATGGTGGATCGGTAAAGACTGAAGAACCGATCCCATTGTTTGAAGAGCAGAAAGCGGCCAGTTTTCATTCTCGCTGGCGTGATATTCAGACCCGCTTTGTGGATGATCCGCGCCATTCAGTTGAAGAAGCTGATGAACTGGTAGCGCAAGTGGTCAGGACCATCGCGGAGACCTTTGCCGCCGAGCGAGATTCCTTGGAGGATCAGTGGAACCGCGGCGATGAGGTTTCGACAGAGGATCTGCGGATCGCTTTGCAGCGGTACCGTTCGTTTTTCAACCGGTTATTGTCTTTGGAAACTTAATATGGAAGGATATTTAAAATAAGGTACGCAATAATTCTGCTGGCTTTTATGCTATTGGTGCTTACCGCTTGTGCTGACGATGAACAGGCGGTCGAGGTAAATCAGGCAAGCGACACGGTTTCGCTGGAAGGCGCGGATAGCGTCATCGCCGAAATTTCGATGGGAGCCGGAGAGCTCCAGATCCGGGGGGGTGCAGAAGCATTAATGGAGGCTGATTTTTCTTATACCATCGATGCATGGAGGCCGGAAGTAACTTACAGCGTGGACGAAAGCGGTGATCAGGCCGTTGGCAGCCTGTTCGTCACCCAGCCCACCGATATCGACCTGGACGCAAATTTAACCAATTTTCGCTATGAATGGGACATTCGTCTTAACGAAGATGTTCCCATAGACCTGCGCGTCGAATTGGGCGCTGGCAACAGCACTCTGGACGTCGGTGAACTTGATCTGACTGCTCTTGAAGTCGCCGCCGGAGCAGGCAACATCACCGTAGATCTAACCGGAGAAAGGGCGAGGGACTTTGGCGCCGCCATTCGTGGTGGAGTCGGCAACTTGACGGTGCTTTTGCCCAGTGAAGTGGGTGTGAAAGTGGACGTCAGCGGCGGTCTCGGACAGGTCGTTGCAACCGGCTTAAGGAGGGATGAACAGGACGCCTTCATCAATGAGGCATTTGACACTGCCGAACATACCATCATTCTGGATATTCAAGGCGGCGTCGGAGAGGTGAACCTCGAAGTCGTCCCATAACGGCTATCTGTCGTTTGAGCAAATAAAATCGCCTGGTTAAGACCAGGCGATTTTATTTGCTCATCACGCCCACATCGATCGCCTCGGTCCATATTTAGGCCATATGTCCCCTCGGTCGGGAGACCTCGGGGGACCGGGTGAAGAAGCCTCACGTCTTCACGCACTCTTCCCGCTTGGGGTATACTTCTGGCTGTTTGCTTCATCGAATATTTCCTGAGGAATCAATCATGCCCGCTGATAAGTTCGGAGAACAGAAAATCATCCGAGACTTGGGTGACGGTCTCGTCCTGCGCCGCGCTACCCAAGAAGATACCGAGGCGCTGGTGACTTTCAATGCCCGCATCCACGGCAACCTCGAGAAGGAGGAGCGCGATGAACGGGTCGGCGCCTGGACCAGGGACCTGATGGAGCGTCCGCACCCGACTTTTGATGTTGGCGACTTTACCATCGTCGAAGACACGCGAAGTGCAGAAATTGTCTCCTCCTTAAATCTCATTTCTCAGACCTGGACTTACGGCGGCATCCCTTTCGGCGTCGGGCGCCCTGAATTAGTAGGAACTCATCCAGATTACCGCAACCGCGGTCTGGTCCGCGCCCAGTTTGAAACCATCCACCAGTGGAGCGCCGAGCGCGGTGAGAAAATTCAGGCGATCACCGGGATTCCCTATTACTACCGGTTGTTTGGCTACGAAATGGCCCTGGAGCTGGGCGGCGGCCGGATCGGCTACCTGCCCCATGTTCCCGAATTGGAAGCTAATGAGGCCGAGCTGTACCGCATTCGTCCGGCGTCAGAAAGTGACATCCCCTTCGTTGCCAGCCTTTACGAGCAGGCAGGCCAGCGTTATTTGATTAACTGTGTCAGGAATGAGGAGCTGTGGCGCTACGAGATTAGCGGCAAGAGCCCGGATAGTGTGAGCCGTGCTGAAATCCGCGTCGTCGAGAGCCGTGAAGGAAAGCCAGTTGGCTGCTTTGCCCACCCGGTTCACGACTGGGGACCCACCCTGGCTGCCACTTATTATGAATTGATGCCAGGTGTGCCCTGGTTGGTACCCACTTATCACGTCATTCGCTACCTGGCAGAGACCGGCAAAGCCTACGCCGCAAATGCCGGAGGCGGCCCTGATTTTGGAGCCTTCGCCTTCTGGCTCGGCACCGAGCACCCGGTTTATGCGGTCATCTCTGATCGCCTGCCCGGAGTGCGTGAGCCCTACGCCTGGTACATCCGTGTGCCCGATTTGCCGGATTTCATCCGTCACATAAGCCCTGTCTTGCAGCACCGCCTGGCGGATTCGCCGATGTCCGGCTTCAGCGGTGAGCTGGAGATCACCTTTTACCGGGAGGGTTTGCGCCTGGTATTTAGCGCCGGTGAAATCGAGGAGATTGAGCCCTGGCGACCGACTCCGCTGGCTAATTCTGGCGGCGCGGCTTTTCCAGGATTGACTTTCCTGCAGTTATTGTTCGGTTACCGGAGCGTCGAGGAGCTTCGATATTCCTATCCGGACATCTGGGTAGCCAATGACCGGGCTCGAGCGCTGTTAAAATCCCTGTTCCCCAAACAAGTTTCTTCCGTTTCGCCGGTAGCATGATCGCCTTGGGGATTATCGCCGATACTCACATTCCCGATCGAAAGCGAACGCTCCACCCCGAGGTGTTGCCGTTGTTTCGAGATGCCGGGTTGGACGCCATTTTGCACGCTGGCGACGTCTCCGTTCCCAGAGTTCTGGAAGAGTTGGGTGACATTGCTCCCGTTTACGCAGTGCGTGGAAACCGCGATTTGTGGCGGTTGGGGCATCTGCCACTGTTTTTAGAGCTCGAATTTGGCGGGGTCCCCATCCTACTTACGCATGGGCAGGGTCGCTGGTGGAATTACCTGGCGGGTAAGGCGCAATACTTGATTTACGGCTTGCAGCCTGAGCGATACAAGCGGCGTCTGGTTCAGGCCTTTCCCCATGCCAGGGTCATCATTTTTGGACACCTGCATCTCCCTATCAATGACCGGGTAAATGACCAGCTGATTTTTAACCCAGGAACGGCCTGTTGTCCGGATAGGAATAGCTTACCTCCCAGCGTGGGGTTTCTGCGAGTCCACGCCGGGGGTATCATCGAAAGTGAGATCGTTTACTTGAAAGAGGGATAGACTATGCCGCTTTTTCCTGTGCGCTTACAACAAACCCGGCCTCTTCCTTTTGCTTTTCGTACACGGGTGTATTCCAATGACGGTATTTCGAAATCCGGCCGCGGACCGCATCCTGGAACAGATTGCGTAGCTGTGCGGTAATGGGCCCCATCTCACCGCTGCCGACCGGGCGGTGATCGACATGGGTAACCGCAGTGATCTGGGCTGCTGTGCCCGTCATAAAGAATTCGTCACATAAATACACTTCGGTGCGATCAATCGGCCGCTCTTTTACTACGACATCCATCTCAGCTTGCAAAAGTTCAATAGCGCTCTTTCTGGTGATGCCCTCGAGGATATTCTCGGTGACCGGCGGGGTAATTGCGGTGCCGTCTCGAACCATGAAGATGTTCATGGCGCTGCCTTCGGAGATATGTCCTTCTTGGGTGAGCACCAAGGCCTCGTCGAAACCGGCGCGTAAGGCATCGGTCTTGATGAATGCCGAATTAGCGTAGGCGCCGCTGATCTTACCCCGGGCGGGGATCATATTGTCGTCGACTCGTCGCCAGGAGGAAACGGTCACGTGGGCGCTCGTGTCATTAGCCACGTAACGCTCAAAGGGAATCGCCACAATGGAAAATTCATCCTGCAAGTCGTGCAGTTTTACCCCGATCTTCTCGTCGGCCTTGTACGCGAGCGGCCGAATATAAACATCACAGTGATGACCATCGGCTCGCAGCAAAGCGACGGTTATTTTCGTCAGGCTTTCCGGAGTCTCACCAAACTCCATGCACATCAGTTTCGCCGAATTCAAGAAGCGCCGGAAGTGGTCCCGTGGGCGAAAAATAAACAGTTGTTCCTCTTCCTGGTTCCAATACGCCCGGATCCCGGCAAATACCCCCGTGCCGTAGTTAAGGCCGTGGGTCAAAACGCCAACTTTGGCCTCCGAATAGGGGACAATCTTGCCTTTGAAGTAAGCATTAATGGGGAGATCCATCGGTTTGCCTCCTGAGGGATGAATTACGTGATGCTTTAATGCCTGGTTGCATTATAACATCTGGAGTACCCTATCAAGAAAGGGGGAGAAGAATCCCCCCCCGACCCCCCTTGATAAGGAGGGAGAAGAATCCCCTGGCGCTTTCGGGTTTTCGAAATTGAGTGGTTGGGTGTATACTGGATGGACATCTGACGGGTTGCACTGGCGATTAATACAAACCCGAGGAGGACCTCCCCATGAAACGAGCAGTCAGCGTCAGCATTGGGTCTTCTAAGCGAGACAAGGCGGTTGAGGTAGCGTTGCTGGGGGAGAAGATCTGCCTCGAGAGGATCGGCACCGATGGCGATATGGAAAAAGCAGCCCGGCTCTTTCAAGAGCTGGATGGTAAGGTGGATGCGTTTGGAGTTGGCGGCGCCGATCTGGGCATCCTGGTCGGCGAGAAGTATTACACCATCCATTCTGTCCAGCCTTTGATTCGCCATGTCAAACACACTCCGGTCGTTGATGGCGCCGGCCTGAAGAACACGTTAGAATACCAGATTGTCCCTTTCCTGGAAAAACGGATCGGAGGTTATATCCGTCAGAAACGCGCCTTCGTTGCAAGCGGTGTTGACCGCTGGGGGATGGGCCAGTCTTTCTTGCGCGGGGGTTATGAAACCGTTTTTGGCGATTTGATGTTTGTGCTCGGATTGCCATTTCCCATCAGGAGTGAACGCGGCCTTAAGATCGCCGCGGCGACGCTGGCTCCCATTGCCACGCGCTTGCCTTTCGAATGGATCTATCCGACCGGTGAAGCCCAGGAGAAGCGTGTTCCGAAATTTCGGCAATACTATGATTGGGCTTCCGTGATCGCTGGCGACTGCCACTATATCAAACGCCACATGCCTGACCACCTGGTTGGTAAGGTGATTGTCACCAACACGACCACACCCAATGATGTGGAACTCTTGCGCCAGGCAGGGGTTAAATATCTCGTGACCACCACCCCGGTATTGCAGGGTCGCTCTTTTGGTACGAACATGATGGAAGCCGCCCTGGTTGCTGCTTCAGGTAAGAAAAGACCCTTGACCCGTATGGAACTGACCGATCTGCTCGATAGACTCGGTTTCGAACCGCAGCTACAGGAGTTGAATTAATATGGACGCTATCGTAGCCGCTGGAGGCATACCGGAACCTGGAGACCCACTCTATGAGTATACGCGGGGAGGACCTAAAGCGCTGTTGGATGTGGCTGGAAAGCCGATGATCCAATGGGTACTCGAGGCGCTGGATCAGGCCAGTTCAATCGGACGGGTGGTGCTGGTGGGCCTATCTGAACCAGCCAATATTTCTTGCAGCAAGATTGAGGCTATCCTGCCCAATCAGGGTGGCATGCTTCAGAACGTGCGGGCCGGGATGAAGAAGGCGGTGGAATCGAACCCAGGTGCCCGTCTCCTGATGACCGTCTCGTCCGATATTCCGGCGGTCAGGGGAGAAATGGCAGATTGGCTGGTGGGAGCCGCCAGCGAGACAGATCACGACCTTTATTACAACGTGATCACCCGCCAGGTGATGGAATCGCGCTATCCGAATTCCAATCGCTCTTATATCCATTTGAAAGACGCGGAAGTCTGCGGTGGCGACATGAATGTCATCAACGCCCGCATGGTCACAGCCAACGAAGAAATCTGGGACCGCATCCTGGAAGCCAGAAAAAACGTCTTCAAACAGGCTTCCCTGATCGGTTTCAGCACGCTGCTCCTGCTCCTGGTCCGCCAGCTCAACCTGGAAAGCGGTATTAAACGGGTGAGTGACCGCCTGGAAATTACCGGAAAAGTGCTTTTCAGCCCATATGCCGAAATCGGGATGGATATTGATAAGCCGCACCAGTTAGAAATCTTGCGTAAGGATCTGGCCCAACGGGTACGGGCATGATGCGGCGTTTATTGGAACAAGATGCCCGGCTCTCGTCTTACTTCCAGCTCGGTGAGCGGCCCGGGGCGCTCAGGCATCCTGTTCGTTTTTTGGCCGTTATCCTGGCTCACTCGGGAGATTCCTGGTTCTGGCTGCCTGGACTGGGATTGGTCTGGTTGCTTGGAGACGAATCCTGGAAGCACCGGGCGGAAGTTATGGCGGCTGGGGTGGCAATTACCGCCGTCATGGTTTTTTTAATTAAATTCAGCGTGCGGCGACGCAGGCCGGAGGGGACCTGGGGACGGATCTACCGCAATGCGGACCCGCATTCTTTTCCGTCCGGACACGCGGCGCGGGCTGTGTTGTTAGCGGTTCTGGCCCAGTTCCTGGGTCCGAACTGGCTTGGCGTTGCTTTACTTATCTGGGCTCCACTCGTTGGTCTGGCGAGGATGCTTCTGGGGGTTCATTATCTTTCCGATATCCTCGCCGGGATGGCGTTAGGCCTGGTGATGGGGTTAGCAGTTATCCAGCTGTTTTAGGGTTTAACCTCCCTGGTGCATTTCTTGCTTAAAGCTTTCGATGGCTTCTACAGGGGTAGGGTCTACGCCATACGCCATGGCCAGGTAGTAGGCAGTGTAATCGCCAAAATGCAGCGCAGTCCACAAATGCGCCAGCGGGCTGTCGCCCTGGGCTTCGATGAAGTCTGTATTTAGGCCTTCAAGCATGAAGGCTCGCTTGGTTAGTTCTGTGCGCAGCTGGTTGCGCGGGTGGTAGGAGGGCGCTCTCAGAAACAGAACGATCGTATTTTGGAGGACTTCTTCAGGATTGAACAGCCCGGCCAGGGTGTTGTGATCCGATTCGGGCAAAAATTCAAACTGTCCCCACGCCTTGGCGATCTCGCTGATCTGTCCTTTCCAGCGGCGGGCCACCGGTTCAAGGATATCCGCCGCCATTACCACCACCCAGCGTCCGTAGAGCTGCCCTGCTACGCGTTTTGCCATGTTTTGCACGGCGGGGCTATCCACCCGCAGGCTCTCTTGCTGGGCGCGCATGGCAGAAATCGCCCCCCGCAGATCGCTTTCGGGATTGGGGATCAAGCCGAGCCGGTGAACGGCCGCCAGCAGCAGCCCAAAAGAATAACCAACCGCGGCCCGCGGCTGGCCTTTATGCTCGAATTGCCAGAGCGAAGCACCCGCTTTCTTTGCCCCATCAGCAAGCTTCCCACCCGTGGTTACCACCAGAACCCGGCAGCCCTTTTCGATGGCGTCTTCGTAGGCCGAGAGCGTCTCCTCGGTATTGCCGGAATGCGACGATGCGATTACCAGGGTCTCCGGGCCTTTAGCCCAGGCCGGCAGGTCATAATTCCGGTGCGTTACAACCGGTACCGGGCAGGTTGGGGCGACATAAGCCCCAAGCAAATCAGCGCCGATGGCGGAACCGCCCATCCCGGCTACCAGCACGTAGCGGATGTCTTTCCACTCAGGTAGCGAGAGCTTCTGGCCCAAATCCCAGGCGGCTTGCAGCTGGCCCGGCAGACCGTCAATCTCGGAGAGCATATCCTGCGTGTCGATTCTTGAGAATTGGGAAATGTCATCTAAGTTCATGGCTGTCTACTCCTTCTCTTTCAATGCTAATAACAATTTATACACGCTTGCCCTGGTCCAGCCGGATTCAGAAGCCACCTGGCTGGCGATTTTTGATGGCTTGCCTCCGGCGTCCAGGCGTTTTTTCAATTCTAATTGCATCTGTTCCTCGGTCCAGGGTTCCTCTTCCGTAATATATCCTTCCAGTACCAAAGTGAACTCGCCCCTGGGTGGTTGGCCGGCAAAATGCTCTCGAGCCGATTCTACATCGCCTCGGAAGATTTCTTCGAACAGCTTGGTCAGTTCACGCCCCACGGCGATTCGCCGGTTGCCAAGCTCCTGCTGGATATCCGCCAACGCAGATAATAAGCGCTGGGGGGTCTCTAAAAAGATCAAGGTATAGGGCATCCGGGCAACTTCTTCTAACAAGCGCCGGCGTTCGCTGCTTTTGCGCGGCAGGTAACCCAGATATAAAAAAGCACCGGTGGGCAGACCGGAAACAACCAGCGCGGCAACGGGGGCGCTTGGCCCGGGAATGGGACTGACTTCATAACCGCCCTGAATCGCTTCCACGACCAGCTGGTAGCCGGGGTCATTGAGCCCCGGCGTTCCGGCGTCAGAAACCACCGCTACATTGCCGGCTCTCAGCGCCTCCAGGATTCGCCGGAGCTTGCCCGGTTTACTATGCTCATGGTAGCTGGTTGTGGGCGTATCAATGTCGTAATGCTGCAACAGTTTCCGGGTCTGGCGGGTATCTTCGGCTGCGATCAGATCCACTTCACGGAGAACGCGCAGCGCCCTGGCGCTGATGTCTTCCAGGTTTCCAATTGGCGTCGCAACCAGGTATAAAGTGCCCATGCGGGAGGCTTATGGTATTGACCAGGTGAATAATTCCAGGCTTAAGGTAGATGCGTCCGCGTCGAAGGCAGTCACCAGCGCCCATCCCGGGAGCGCCATATCCGTCCGATAACAGAGGTAGATGCCGGGAATCAGGTTATCCTCCACAGCGATTGGATCGGCACTCAAGGGCGCAGCCTGGCAGTCATTCAAGGTGGGCTGGGTCCGGCCAAAAACGGCGACGGCAGCGCCGCTCAATGGATTAAGAACGTGATTTCCATCTGCCGCCTCGAGAGCGATGTCTTCGCCGGCGCCTGGGTTGAGCTGGTTGGCGTCCAGGTCAAGCCGATCTCCGGGCGTCAATGCGGCGGACCCGCTTACCTGGACAGCAACCGTGGCCGTGGTGGTGGGCGTTACCGTCGTTTCTGGGGCGGCGGTTGGGGAGCCGGTCGGCAGCGGGATGACTTCGATTTCCACCCAAAAAGCGGAGCCGCCGCTGGGTCCAATACCAAACAAAACGCCTTCGGCATTGCGCAGCTTCCAATTTCCCCGGTAAGTGCCGGGGTCTTCCGGGGCGATCATGTCCACGGAGAGATCCGCCGTCTGGCCGGGCTGAACCGGCCCGCTCAAGGGTACGCTCGATGGCGCTCCTAATTGGTCGCCCGAAAACCATACCAGGTTGTACTCTTCGCTCCAGGCGCAGGAGCCAACGTTCTGCAAGCGCCAGATCTTGGTAAATTCCTGGCCTGGCTGCATCTCGTTGCCGTCCGGGATGGTTACATCGATAGGGGAACCGGGCGCGGCCTGGTCGCACAGCTCACCAGGGGTCGTGCCGGTCACCCCAGGTCCTGTTGGCGTGAGCGAAGGCCGGATAGTGGCAGAGGGGGAAACCTGGGGAGCGGCGCTATTCTCAGTTGCCGTAGAAGATATTGTTGCAGAAGGAGTCAGCGCAATCGCTTCGGTCAGCCTGGCCTGAACGGTTTGGTAAGCCTGGGTGACGTTCAAGGCCGGTTCCTGGCTTGGATTCGATCGAATGTTACAACCAGCCAGGCCGATCGAGATTAGAAGCGCCGGGAGCATGAATTTGAAACTGCAATTGGACAAGGGGAGCGCTGGAACGACGCTCCGTGTGGGAGCGAGGAAAAATAGCAGCTTCCGGGAAAACTCAAAAAGAATCATCAGAAAAAACCCCTGCCCGCGGGCAGCTGCTATTCTACACCCAATCGTTCAGCCAGGATGCCAGCAATTTTTCGGGCTGCGTCGGGACGCGCCAGGCTCCGTGAGCGATGTGCTGCCTTCTGGCATAGATCGGGATGATCGATCCAATTCCACAAGGCCGCGACGATCTGCTCCGGTTGCGGCGCCCACACCCCCGCTCCTTTGCCGGTGACGTAAGTTACGTTGCCGTCCTCTTGTCCGGGTAAGCGGCTGTAAAGCACCATCGGGAGAGCGGCGTTCAGAGCTTCGCTGATTGTGCCGGGGCCGGCCTTGGTCACGATAATGTCGGCGGCATGCATGATATCCGGCATATTGTGGACGAATCCGTAAATAAAGGTTGGTTTCGTCCAGGGATACGATTCGAGCCGGGACTTTAATTCTTTATTGCGCCCGGCGACGATCACCAGTGTAGCCGGCATATTGGCGCGGCCGATGGCTTTAGCAGTCCGCTCCAATGGTCCCATACCCTCGCCGCCGCCAAGCAGCAGGATGACCGGGAGATCTTTTGGCCAGCCGAGCTGTACCCGCAGCGCGGGCTTATCGCTGGCCGGCTGGCAGAAGCGGTTCGCCACCGGCAAGCCAACCACTTGAACTCTTTTAGATCGCAAACCACACTCCAAAGCTTTTTGATAAGCTGCATTGGTAGGGACCAGGCATAAATCAGCGCGGCGGTGATACCAGAGAGCATGCGTGGTCACCAGGTCGGTGACCACGGTGATGAAGGGCGGGCGCTGCTCGCCCATCAATCTTACGGCGCTTAAAGCCGGCGCGTTGGCGAATGGATGGACGGACACAATCAGATCGCTCGGGTTTTGAGCGATTAGCTTGCGGGTATTCCGGCGGACGTATGGCCAGGTTCCGGCATTAAACAGCATGGCGCGGCGGTGTCCATCGCTTAAATGGTATCCTAACCGCCAGGCTTGCGGGACCCGCACCAGGTGTGTGTACAGCTCCGGCGCTCTGGTGAAGGGCGGCGGTGCGTATTCTCGGAATACATCGACCATCTTCGTGTCGATAAGATCGCCATATTCCAGGTCGAGGGCCTCGATAATGGCTTCGGCCGCGCTCCGGTGTCCGCCACCGGTGTCTGAAAAGAGGAAAAGAATTTTTGGGTTCTCAGGTCGGGCGAGAGGCATTGTCCGAAGTTGTGATGAGGGATTTCATCCGGCGGGCAAGTTTACGGCGTGGCAGCAGTAAACGCCGTCCGCAGGTCAGGCATTCCAGGCCGATATCGGCGCCCAGGCGGACGACTTTCCACTCGAAACCTCCACAGGGATGAGCTTTGCGCAGGCGGACAACATCGTGAAGTTTCAAATCGACCAGCATGCAAGGGATTATATCACGGGGTGGTATAATCGCTGTGAAAGAAAAAATCATGTTTGACCTCAATCTTCCCACGCTAATTTCCCGAATTATCATATTAATCATCGCTTTTTCTGTCCACGAGTTCGCCCACGCCTGGACGGCCGATCGATTTGGCGATCCTACGCCGCGGTACAACGGTCGCCTGACGCTTAACCCGCTGGCTCACCTCGACCCGCTGGGTTCGTTGATGCTGATTGTTGCCGGTTTCGGCTGGGCCAAGCCTGTCCAGGTAAACCCCTATGCCCTGCAGCGCCGCTCTCCGGCTGCCATGATGTGGGTTTCTTTAGCCGGCCCATTATCCAATTTCCTTATGGCGGTCCTGGCTGCCATTCCGTTTCGCCTGGGGTTGATTTCCACGTTCCAGGCCTTTACGTCAACCGGCAGGATTCTCCCATCCCTGGATGAATTCATGTATGAATTCCTTTTTATCAATTTGATCTTAATGCTCTTTAACCTGATCCCCCTGGCGCCGCTGGATGGAGAGAAAATCGCCGATTATTTCTTTCCTCCTTCGTGGTCACGCTTTCTCGACCGGATCCGCCCGTACGGGCCTCTGATACTGCTGGCGTTGGTTTTCCTGGGACCCACCGTGGGCCTAAATATTTTAGGGTGGATACTGGGGCCGCCCATGCGAGCCCTATTAAGCCTTTTGGTGGGATGAACGCCAATCGCATTCTCTATCGCACTCGCCAATTCTGGCAGGCTTTGGGGGCTTCGTTGACCCTGGGGGCCTCGCTGGCCCCCGAAGACC
>DATCIL010000035.1:0-1655 GCA_036507795.1 Anaerolineales bacterium
AGTACCTGCGCGAGCATCCCACTTTTCGGCTGCGCGAAGAATGGGGAACACAAGCAAAAGTTCACTACGTTCGCCCGGAAAAGGAGAGCGCATAACATGGCAGCGTTAATTTCAGCGACCGCAGAACTCCGGCGCGGTGTCAACCATACTCTGGTGCTCTGGCTTGGATTCTTAGTGGCGATATTGCTGGTAGGTGTATTTGCCATGGTGCAGGTTTTACTGCATGGTCTGCAGCTAACGGGTTTGTCCGACCAGGTCCCCTGGGGTTTGTGGATCACCCTGGACTTATCCTCCATTGCTCTGGGAGCCGGCGCCTTTACCTTCTCGGCCGCGGTTTATCTATTCCGCATCAAACGCATGGAACCTCTGGCTCGCCCGGCGGTCTTTATTGGTTTCCTGGGATATACCTCCGCCATGCTGGCCCTGGCTATGGACATCGGCCGGCCAGACCGCTTCTGGCATCCCCTGGTATTCTGGAATGTACATTCGGTTCTGTGGGAGATCACGTGGTGCGTAATCCTGTATTCCACGGTTTTGGTGATGGAGGTGCTACCGCTATTGTTCGAAAGCAAGTTCTTCGACCGCTGGCCTTGGCTGCGCAATTTGGGCCACCAGATTCACCGCTTAACGCCGGTCCTGGCGCTGCTCGGCATGGGTTTATCGCTCTTGCATCAATCCTCACTAGGCGCAACTTACGGCGTTCTGGCCGGACGCGCCATCTGGTTTAAGCCCTCCATCCCGGTGATGTTCATTATTTCGGCGGTGGCCGGAGGCGTATCCCTTACCTTGTTAGCAACGATCATCACCTCAAAATTCCGTCACGGTGAGTTGATCCCGGAGGATACCAAGCGCCAGGTGGCTCGCTTTATCGGCTATACGCTACTGATCTATATTTATATCAAGCTGTGGGACTGGGCGGCAACTTCCTATTACAGCCATTCCCCCGGCACCACCAGCGCTATTGAAAGACTGCAGGCCACAACTCCTTATACAACCACCTTTTGGGGGTTAGAGGTCTTCCTGGGCGGCCTCATCCCGGCTTTTATCTTGTTGTACCAACCGCTGCGGCGCAGTGACCGGGCCGTCATTACCGCACTGGCTTTCGTAGTGCTGGGCGTGGTGGTCAATCGGTGGAACGTCACGCTTTCGGGCCTGGTGGTCCCGCCGGACTGGTCGCCCGGGGTTCTGGGGAACGTTGTGGCGGCCTCCTATTTCCCAACGTTGATCGAGATCCTGGTTGCTCTGGGCGTTTTGGCGTATGGTCTGCTGGGCTTTACCCTTGGGGTAAGGTTGTTGCCGATCTACGAGAAAAAACACGCCGAGGCGGTCACCGGCGATTAACAAACTTCCTTCTTCAGCGCTCGTCCGTGCTCGTCCGCGTCCTATGTCGCTCCTCTGAGCATCGATTCCATCCGAATATTTGTGACGAAACTACTTGAAGAATGTGATTTCTGTCACTAAAAGGATACGGTTCTTTCCGTTATCATTTTCACAATTCAATGTATTCATATATGCGCATAAGGTAAAGAAACGGTCGTGGATAATTCATCTCTCCCCCAAGAAGTAACCCAATTGCATGCCGATATCTGTTCGGCGCTGGCCGACCCGCGGCGCATATTGATCCTCTATGCCTTGAGCGAAAAAACGCTCAATGT
>DATCIL010000036.1:0-3235 GCA_036507795.1 Anaerolineales bacterium
ATTCCCTGGAGCAGAACCGCAGCGGCCTGTTGGGCGCTGATTTGATCAGGCACAGGAACCAACTGCCAGGCTGGGACAACTGCAAATTCGGCATAGGCGCCTTGCTGCATGGCATAGGCCACCCGGTCATCGGGCTTGACCGCGGTGACGCCCGGTCCGATGGCATCGACAACCCCTGCAGCCTCCACACCCAGGGTAATGGGAGGTCTACCCGGATAGCTTCCCGTCCGGTGGTAAATATCGACAAAATTTAGCCCGGCGGCCTCAATCTTGACCCGGACTTCTCCCTCTCCAGGCTCTGGTACCTGCGCATCTTCATAACGCAGCGCTTCTGTTCCTCCGAATTCGTGTACCCGGACGGCTTTCATTATTTCACTCCTTTCTCAGGGAAATTACCAGACAATTATATTATAGCAACCAGCTTACTCAAACTGCCCCGGCAAACTGCCCGGGATACCCACTGATTTGCGCTCGAAGTACCTCCTGCCCGGCATTGTTAATGCAGCGGGCGTGTAAGCGCACCCAGCCCCGTCCTTCATCTACCTCCACCACTTCGCTCTCGGCTGTGATCGTATCGCCGATATAGACCGGCCCCTGGAACTCGAAGCGCATTTCTTGGGCCAGAAAAGCCCAAAGACCGCCCAAATGAGTGAGCAGGCTGGCAGTAAGCAGGCCAGGAACGATGCGCCTCTTGAAGCGCGTCTGAGAAACGTAGTTATCATCAGTGTGGAGGGGATTTACATCCCAGGTGACACCGATGAACAGGGCTACGTCCGCTTCCGTAAGAGTGCGAGAGAAAGCGGCTTTGGCGCCCACAACCGGTTTAGCGGGAATTCGTTGTGGCAGAACAGGATTTTGCATCATCTCTCCGTATAAGTTATTCATCGAATCTATTTGGAAACCCGATCGTATCGACTGTCATTGCGAGGAGCGCCTTTTTTGCGACGAAGCAATCCCATAGCCCGATAGGGAGGGGAGATTGCGTGTTCAAAGGGTTGAAAGAATTATAGCAGCATACGAAACCCGAAATACGAAATACGAAATATTCCGATACATTTAAGTGAAATTTTGAGCAATAGAAATGACGGAGGCACCGTTTTGTAATATAATGTCCCTGATTTGTCCGAAGTTTTCGCGGATTCGCGGGAGCCTGGTACAGGCTGTCGATATTGCGCTGCAGCAATCAAGGGGCTAAATCAAACCCCGGCGAACATCAACTGTTCGTGACTATAGGCACAAATGCGCAGGTCATGGTAAGATTTATCCTTGTGATCAAAGTTATGCGGTGCTGAAGGAGGAATCCTTGACCACAACCGATGCAACCCCTCTATGGCCCCTGGTAGTCTACTTCGCTCTCGTCCTTTTTCTAGCCGTTGCCATGATCGGGCTGGCGTACCTCCTCGGCGAGCGGCACAGGGACGAGCGAGCTACCGGAGAAGTTTTTGAATCGGGCATAACGACAACTGGTGATGCCCGTGTCCGTTTATCCGTACAGTATTACCTGGTCGCCATTTTTTTTGTTATCTTTGACCTTGAGGCGGTGTTCATCATTGCCTGGGCGCTGGGAGCGCTTGAACTGGGCTGGGCGGGTTACATCGAGATTCTGGTTTTTATTGGGATCCTATTCGCCGCATTGATTTACCTTTGGCGTCTGGGGGCGCTGGACTGGGGGCCTAGGACCTCGAGGACGCTCGTGCAAAAGAAGACGTAAGGTGAGATGTTTGGGAAGCTAGCCTGTGCTTGCACTAGGCAAAGAGACTGAAAGGATCTCAAAGCATGAAATGGTGGTTAAGTAAAGCGGCGACAGAAGAGCCGATTGAAGCTGGCGACGGATCTTTCGAGCAGGTGTTGAATCGGATACTCGCCTTTACCCGCCTTCAGGATCTGATTGCCTGGAGTCGGAAGTACTCCTTGTGGCCATTCAACTTTGGCTTGTCCTGCTGTTATGTTGAGATGGCTACCAGCCTTACCAGCAAATATGATATCGCCAGATTTGGCTCCGAAGTCATCCGTGGCACGCCCCGTGAGGCCGATGTCATGGTGATTGCAGGTACGGTGTTTTTGAAAATGGCGCCGATCATAAAACGTCTTTACGAGCAGATGATGGAGCCTCGCTGGGTGATCTCGATGGGTTCGTGCGCGAATTCGGGCGGAATGTACGACATCTATAGCGTCGTACAGGGAGTGGATAAGTTTCTCCCGGTCGACGTCTACGTGCAAGGGTGCCCGCCCAGCCCCTCTGCCTTCATGAACGGGCTTGTCTTGTTAGCTGATTATGTAGGCAAGGAGGATCGCCCATTAAGTTGGACGATAGGCCCTCAGGGCGTGATCAAGCCGGAAAAAACCTCGATGCGCGATCTTAAGCGTGCTGAACGCCGACAAACAACGGTACTGCGACCTCCAACAGAAGTCTGACCCTCAAGTAACAGGTTGTCTTCACCAACTGAATATCATCAATCCACTTTTTGCTACCTTCTCAGAAGGCGTACCGAACATGAATGAACATTCTGGCATCTTCCAGGAACTGAAAGATAAGTTTGGCGAGGCAATCCTGGTTCAGCAGGAGACTCGAGACGCCATCCCAACGATTTGGGTTTCTGCGGATCAGGCAAAGCCGGTCCTGCGCCATTTGAAGACAGAGATCGATAGACCGTACCGTATGCTCTATGATTTAACCGCCATCGATGAACGCGTTCGAGTTCATCGCGACGGCCAGCCCGGTAGCGACTTCACTCTGGTTTACCAGTTGCTCTCCTTCGACCGCAATGCGGATGTTCGGATCAAAGTGCCTCTGAAGGGAGAATATCCATCGGTGCCCTCGATGACGGATCTTTGGGATAATGCCAATTGGTACGAGCGCGAAGTATGGGACATGTTCGGAGTCAAATTTTCCGGTCATCCTCACCTGCGACGCATCTTGATGCCGGTTACCTGGGAGGGACATCCCTTACGAAAAGAGCATCCTGCGCGAGCTACCGAGTTGGGTCCTTTCCGATTGACGGAGGAGAGACAGGAAGAGGAGCAGAAAGCCTTGCAGTTCCACCCCGAGGAGTGGGGTCTTGCTCGGCAGAGCGAGGATACGGAGTTCTTATTCCTCAACCTGGGTCCGCAGCACCCGGGCACGCATGGCGTTCTGCGGATCATATTGCAGCTCGACGGCGAGGAGATCGTCGACGCGGTCCCGGACATCGGATTCCACCACCGGGGCGCGGAAAAAATGGGTGAACGGCAGTCC
>DATCIL010000037.1:0-1306 GCA_036507795.1 Anaerolineales bacterium
AACCTTTTCCTTTACCACCCCCGTGCATATCGCGAAGAAGCTACCCAACGGTTTCTTCTGGCTGGTGGCCATTTATTTTGGCTCGGGTTTCCTGGCCCTGGGTTTTGAAGTCCTTTGGCTGCGCATGCTGGGCGTCTTGGCCACCAACGGCGTTTACACGTTCGTCCTGGCGCTGGCGGTTTATCTGCTGGGATTTTCGCTCGGAAGTCTGTTCTTGTTCAAAATCCTGGCGCGACGCCTTCCCGCCTTGAAGATATTTTTTATTGCGAATCTGGGTGTTGGAGCATCTGCTTTGGCATGCGTCTCCTCCGCCTTCTTTTGGCCGCCGATCATCAAACGACAGCTTCTCCGCATAGTCGAAGACGGCGCCCTCCATTTGGGCCATCTGACTTTCTTTGAATCCGTCTACGCCTTCTCCCTGATGTTCCTGCCGGCGGTTTTCATGGGGCTTGCCTATCCGGCAGTGTGTCAAAAATTGATCGAGGACAAGGAACATCTCGCCGAGCAGTCAGGGCTGATTTATTTCATCGGCAATTTGGGAGCGATGGTCGGCACCTTCTTTACGGGCTTGATGATCATCCCGGCGCTTGGGCTCAACGGGACGTTCGCGGCTTTTTGCGTGGCCAGCGCCGTCTTTGCCATCCTAACGCTGCTCATTTATCTCGACACCTTTCCCGCAGGGAAAAGCTATGGCTATGCGAGCGGCGGGCTCGTTCTGATGTTCACCCTCTTGTACACGGTGAACGCGCGACCGATCCTGCGCTATGGCGAGGCTCACTATGACGAGCAAACAAAGAAGTGGCGGGAAGGCCCAATACACGCGGGCGCGAAGGAAACCAACATCTTGCGCTATAAGGCCGGCGCCAGCGCGACGATCATCGTCAAAGAAGAGCGGCACTCCAAGCAATCCGATTTCGTCCGGAGGCTTTATGTGGACGATCAGGCGGTGGCCTCGACGATTCCGGAGGCGGTTATCGATGCCAAGATGCTGGCGCACATTCCCTTGCTCTTGCATCCCAATCCCTTGATTGCGCTCACCGTGGGGTTTGGTAGCGGCGGCACGTCCTATTCGATGAGGACCCATGGCGTGGAAACCTACGCTGTGGAAATCGAGCCGGAGGTGCTTCGCAGCGCCGGATACTTTATTGACCAGAATCATGATGTGATGCAGTCCGGCAATTTTCATTTGATCCTGAACGACGCGCGCGATCACCTGCACACCACCAGGAGAAAGTACGATGTTATCTCCACAGATGTCACGAATCTGCAGTACAAGCAAAATGCCAGTCTTTACAGCAGAGAATAT
>DATCIL010000038.1:0-1263 GCA_036507795.1 Anaerolineales bacterium
TGTTTTAATATGCGTAACCGCTCTACCTGGTTGTCCCCCCCAACTAGGTAGAGCGGCCTTTTTAATAAAAAACAAGGGCGGGTCCCACCCAAACCCGCCCCTGATGCATCCCCCTCTCGAGATGCCTCAGGAAAAAAATCCAATAAATCCGTTTGCAGCTCACCGGCTGCCTGGATTAATCCTCGCTGAACTCGCCTTTCGCCCTTTCCATGACGAGGAGCAGTTCAAAATCCTGGTCCGGATCCCGGTTCATCGCCATTTCCAGTACTTCCAGCAGGTAATCGTCTTTGTTGGTTGTTTGTTCATCCATGTTATGGGACCCTCCTTGGGGGTTCTTTGGTTCAAACATTGCCGTTCATCCCTGGCTCTCGCGCGAATCTATTTCGACGGTTGCGAACAGGTCCTGTAAATTTGTATAAATCTCACAATCGCAGTTGCAGCTGGGTCCATGGGCTCTAATCCACTCCAGGCCGGATACGGCTTCGATGTTGTTTTCGTCAAACCAGGCAGCGGTCAGACTCAGGGAGCCATCGCATCCTTCGATGCGCAGGTCCTCGGATACGGTGATATGTTCGCTCAGGAAATCGAACAAGGAATTAATCGATGTGGTTGCCGGCTGTTTGGTCAAGATAACCCTCCGATTATCTCTGCCTAGAAAGGAGCTGGTGGGCACAGGCCGCCTGTTTGCCACCTGTATGGGCGGTTGGCATTGAGTCGCTGGCTTGCTTCCAAAGCCTCTTCCCAGGTTCTATACTCCTCGGGTAAAGGAATCAACTCGAACGTAATTGGCTGGCCTTTGCTTGTGCGTGCCTTAACTTCAGGATATACAATCCGGTAGGGTTCAGTAACTCGGCGCCTTTTGTTCACGAAGTAGGTCATGATGAAGGTCTCAATTTTTTATGAAGAATAATTGCAATTGTCATATTGCCTGGTGTTTTGCATCTATTTAAACGACAAAGTTTGCAACTTGTTACACATTTGCTTAAGTTTGATTTAAGAGATTCGTAAGCCTGGGATTTTCGCCGTTTGTTGAGGACCCGGCCAGGACGCGGACGGCGCTGTGGGCGTCCACAAATGCTCAGCCGCCGTCCCCGGCGGCGTCTCTTGGGACGGCGAGGACAGAGTAATGAGCGAGCACAGCGGATTGCGCCGAGGACGGCGCTGCAAGGGGAGGGAGGAAGAGGTGCCGGGGGCACGGTGGTCGCCCCCAAATGCTCAGCCGCCGTCCTCGGCGGCGTCCTGCGGCGAGACCACGCTGGGAAT
>DATCIL010000039.1:0-3098 GCA_036507795.1 Anaerolineales bacterium
TAAACGGTTCCAGATTCGAAAACATCATCACCAGGCGATTTCGTTCTAATAGAAACAATTTCCATGGATTCATACTAAGAAAGTAATGGTGCCGAACGACAGAAGCGGGCACACAATAAAGCTCATAGCCCATCAGCTGCAGAAGCCAGGATAGTTCAACGTCTTCATGATAGAGGAAACCAGCTGCGTCCATCC
Source organism: Anaerolineales bacterium (assembly GCA_036507795.1). Classification (GTDB taxonomy): domain Bacteria; phylum Chloroflexota; class Anaerolineae; order Anaerolineales; family UBA4823; genus DASQQR01. Next base: position 196 of record DATCIL010000039.1, read on the forward strand.
CACCAATCTGCTCGAGAATGCGTTTGCGGATGATAAAAGCTCCGCCGTGAATGCCAGAAACTCTAATCGGCGAGCCGGGCAGCTCAGATCTCAGATTCCATAACGCTCTATTGAATCCGAGACCGGTAATATGAACATCCTGTCCGGCGGCGTTGATGTGTGTCTCGGCCAAGTCCAATACGATTTGCGGGCTCACCGCCGCGACATGCAGATTTGCTTCCAGAAATTCGATCGTCGGCGCTAACCATCCACTCGTTACGGTCACGTCCATGTTCAATATGGCAATGTATTTCCCTTGGGCTCGAGATGAACCAATATTTATTCCCCCCGAATATCCACAGTTAGTTTCGCTTCGGAGTATCATGACGGATGGATAGCGCACGGAAACTTCTGCAAGGATTTCTAAACTATTATCCGTCGAAGCGTTGTCGACAACGAGTATCTCTCTTTCGGGACCGGTATGATCGCAGCACAGCGATTCAAGACAGGATATAAGATGCTCACTGCCGTTATAGTTGACGACAATGATAGAAACTGTTGGTTTTTCGCCCATCTTCGACGAGCAGGTCATCTAGGCATTTTTCCGACGATTACACCATTGTATTTGGCTTCGAACGACCGGTGAAGATCGTAATGAAAAGTGCCGCTGAAAGCAGCTGCAAACCCCAAATCAGGATTGTTATGGCGATAACTAGCCTTTCTGTTTGAAACGATGATCTGTTGTGGCTTATCCACCAGCCATTTAGCAAACTGATCATAAAAATGCTTCCGAATGCCACGAGACCGATGCCAATGCCTCCGGCGCCGAGACGGAGCCTGGCCGAACAGAGCTTAACTATCAATGGCTTTGGCCGGTAGCCCGCCTCCGCCCCATATAACGCGGCTGCCAGGCCAAAGGTCAACAGCTGAAAGCCCATGAAAACACCCAGGGCAACCAGGAGTATGCCCGGGATGCTCAAGCCCAGATAGGGCGAAATCACGGAGGTTTCTTTGAGGATGGAAGCGCCGGACAGCGCCAACACCATCAGGATGAGACCGGGCAGCATAAATATCGATGACGGATTGTAGATTAGTACCATAGAGCCTATGCGCTTGAGAATGCGCCAGCCATCGCGCCAGGCACGCAGCTTTTTTTCGCCCAGCCTGGACTGGTAAATGATCGGGAAAGTAGCGACTTTCAAACCGCTGGCCTGGGCCTTGAAACTGATCTCGGCCTCCAGATCAAAGCCATCCGATTCCAGGTTCATACGCACCAGGCTATCGCGGCGCAACCCGTAAAGGCCGCTAAGCTGGTCGCCCCCGTGCAGCTTCAGAATACCTGACAAAAGGAAATTAAAAAGGCGGTTGCCGACCTGGTTGACCACAGGCATGTTCTCTTTGCATACCTGGCGGACGCATCGCACCATCTCGTACTCACCCAGCAAGTCAACGAGATGAGGGATGGCTGAAGGAGGATAAGTTGCATCGGCATCCATGATCACGATATGTGGGCTGCGGGCGTTTTGAATGCCGGTCCGGACTGCTGCCCCCTTTCCCCGGTTGCAGGCATGCCGGATTACCCGGCAGGGATACTTTTCAGCGATACAGGCGGTGGTATCCGTAGAGCCATCGTCGACGACAATCACTTCCACAGAATGACCCAGGACCGTGTAAATCTCGGAGAGGACCTTGGGAAGCGCCACGGCCTCGTTGAAGGCGGGGAGAATAATGGTAGCGAGAGCGCCGTCCCCGGGATGATGATCCGCGTTTTGGTGAAGGGCGTTTACTCTCTCGATTGCTCCCCGTCCGGCACGCGCGTGTCCTGATAAGGTGAAACCTTTGGTGGTCATTTTCCCTCCCAGGAAAACAGATGTCTTCCCTTGATTCTGTTGACCAGGACGATTGTTATCGGCCCACTCGTTTCCAGCAGTCCGGCGGGGCTGGACGCGCTCCGCCGCAGCGACAGCCGGTAAGGTGGCGCCTGGGACCGGATCACCTCCTGCAGCTCTGACCCGGAAAGTCGGTGCAGACGGTGAAGATCGCTGATATGCCGAAAAAGGCGCTGAACCGGTGCGGGGCCGGATTCAGCGCCTTTTTCTATGGATGGTTAAAGCCACCGCCAGCTGCCTGAAAGAGCCGCGGCAATCTTGCTTAAACCATTGCGAACACTGTGCGAGTGTCATTGGCCTCAATTAGCCTGTGCAATCCGAATAACGGCGAGGCAAAAGAGAATCCAAGTTCAAACATGGGGCCCGTGCGAACCAGCGGGCCATGCGAAAGGCAGTATTCAGTTGATAGGCACTGGACCGTTAATTACAGAATCCCCACCGGTAAACGTTGATTCATGTAAAGGAAAAATTTTTCCTGCTGGCTATTATACACAAATCCCGAGAACTTGCAAGGTTTTTCACAAATCTGATTTTCCCAGCCCGGCATCCCGGGCACGGATGAGGGCTTCGGCGCGGTCGGCGACCTGCAATTTATTCAAGATGTTCGACACGTGATTGCGGACGGTCTTGGGATTGATGGCGAGGCGGTAGGCGATCTCGGGGTTATTATAGCCCTGGGCGAGCAGGTCGAGAACATGGCGTTCCCGTTCGGTCAGTTCCGGAAAAAGGGCGGCGGGCAGGAGCTGGGGCGCCTGGAAGTAGGTCACCAGGCGCCGGGCAATGGCGGCATCGAAAAGGGCCTCACCGTTGGCGACGGCGAGGATGGCGCGGAGCACCTCGCTCTGGTCGGCATCTTTCAACAAATAACCGCGGGCCCCGGCGCGCATGGCGGCAAACACGGAGTCATCATCTTCAAACATGGTCAGGATAACAATGCCAACGTGGGGGCTGTCCTGGAGGATGCGGCGGGTGGCCTCGATGCCGTTCAGCCCGGGCATCTGGATATCCATGAGGATGATATCGGGCTGGAGGGCG
>DATCIL010000040.1:0-33197 GCA_036507795.1 Anaerolineales bacterium
GGTTTACCGGCGGATTGCACAGGCCCTGTCCATAAGACAGCAGAGTAGATTGAGGCTGCCCGTGCTTGCTTACACTACGATTATCAGCCTCATGCTTTTTTCCGCGCTGGTAACCCTGATCCGGCCGGATGACCAGTGGAAACCCTTTCCGGCATTGTTAGCCGGTTCAGGCGCGCTGCTTTTCTTTGTATCCGATGCATTGCTCGCCTGGAACAAATTTGTTGCGGCGCTGTCGCATGGCCGCTTGAAAGTGATCATCGCTTACCATTTAGGCCAACTTGGTATCCTGCTTGGCGCGGCTTTCCAATTTCTCCTCTGATCCTTATTCCTCCTCCGGTGGGAGAACAACCGGATCCTCAAAAATTCCTGCCGGAGGTTCTGGCGGCGCAGGAGGCGGTGCAGCTATCGCCACGCTGCCATAGTGGGGTGGATAGGTTTGAGTACCGAACCGGCTGAGCAAAATTCCGCCTAAACCGATGATGCCTATGAGCGCCGGAATTATCCAGCCCACGCATGGAATCAAGATATTCGCCCCATCCACCACGAATGTCATAACAAACGTTCCGATGCCGGCGGCCACCGCCGGAGGCAAATCCTGGTTTGTGGTCTCAGCAAGACGCTTTCCGATCTCATAACCCAACGCAACACGGCCGAAAAACCACGCAGTGGCTAAGATCAGGATTCCAACCAAACTGACCGGAATTAAAATGATCGTTATCGCAATCCCAATAAGTAATAGCGGGGCCACGATGGCCGTGAGCAGGCCGACGCCGCCGGCCAGGATGGGCTGCCTGACAATGGTTACGGCAACCCTCTCGGTATGAGCGGGCAGGAACATGACAAGCAGGACCGCCAGGGCCGCCCACAAGAATGTTCGGAAGAAGAACCACATAACATTCAAAACACCCGGGATACGCGCCCCAAAATCCGGAACATCCGGCACGATCGCTCTGCCCGGAAACGGAAACCGCAGGGGCGTTCGCAAACCGCGTACGATGTGACCCCGGACTTGAGCGCCAGCTTCCTGGTTAAGGGTGGCTGCCAGCGTCGTGATATCACCATCCACGACGGCCATACTCCCCAGGCTCACCACACCCCCCATTCCCACGACGCTCCCATGGACGTTGCCAGCGATGTCAACTGTCCCTCCCATCAGCACGACGTCGCCATTCACTCGAGAACCTGCCTCCAGGGTAACCGCACCGCCAAATATGACCAGATTCCCGTTCAACGTTTCACCTTCCCGCAAGGTAAAGGTGCCGCCTGCCACAACCCGATCGTCAGACAGGCCTTTCGCCAGGGCAGTAGCTGGGGTTGCAATCGCCATCAGCAGGACAAGCAAGAGAGCAAACTTAATGATTCGCTTCATTAAACAATCCTCCTCGAAAATAGATCCGCTGCAAGGAAAAAATCCACAACAAGCATAAAACGATTAATGTCGACAGGATGATCATCCAGGTTGAGAATGGCACCACTGTAATTCCCGTCTTGATCAAAACCAGGGAGATCTCCTGGATTAAACTCGCGTCTGATAATAACGCCGTCATTTGGCCGACCCAATATACAAAGAGCTCCGTTACGTTATCGAACGAGGCCAGCACTCGAGCCAGCATCAGGATAAACAGGATAATTGCACTAACGGCCGTAATTCCAAAAATTGCCCAAGATTGTCTTCTCTGCCTTTTTTGCAGCTCATAAAGGTTTTGAGCTGCCAGCCGATTTTGCCAGCGGTCGGCGAAACCGGCGGCAGGATCGACGAATGTAGTCGCGTGAAAAAGATGCTCGACCTCCGACCAGGCTGCTGACACCCGGCGACAGGACTCGCATGTTGTCAAATGGGACGCGAGCGCTTCAGCCTGGTCGCTAGAGAGCGGTTCTTCAGTTAACAACCATTCCTCAAAAAGCTGGTGATTCATTCCGCGTCCTTTCTAAAGATTGGGGGTTCAGAGAGTGTTTCGTCCAACGATCCGCCAATGTTTGCCGTGCTCGGTGCAATCGGCTCTTAACTGCGCTAACGCTGAGATTCAGAGCGGCGGCAATCTCCTCGTAAGAGAAGTCGTACCAGTAGCGCATCACAACCGCCGCCCGATCGTCAGCACTCAAACTGTCCAGTAGCACACGAACCTGCTCTTCCCGTTCACGATTGCTTAGGGCCGTTTCCGGCTGCGGAGAGTGATCGGTAATTTGCTGATAGGGAAGTTCATCAATGGAAACCGGCTTCATGCGTCTCTTTCGGATTAGATCGATGCAGTAATGCGCCGCAATGGACAATATCCAGGTCGAAAAAGGTCGCTGGGGATCGTACCGGTCCATCGACTTATATGCTCGCAGAAAGACTTCCTGCGCGGCATCTTCAGCCTCATAGTGATCTCCTAACATGCGATAGCACAGGTTGTAGACCGGCGTTTGGTAAGCGTCTACCAGCCGGCCGAAGGACTGCGCGTCCCCAGACCTGGCGTTGATTAGCCATTGCGTTTCTACGTCCTGCACCTTTTTGCTCCTGATCACCGGGCTTCCCAGGCGAACGACCTCTTAAGGTTCAACCAGGAAGAATCGGCGGCAAATCCCGTGGACCGTTCTGATTAAGTATACGCAGAATTGTATTGGAAGTTGCAAAGTGGATTAAAGCAAACTTCCCGCCGGGCAGAATCGCATGGCGGGAAGTCCTGGTATTAAAGTATGTTTCTAATCCGCAGCCGTCGGATGCGGCGTTGGAATCGTTTCTTCTGTCCTGATCGCTTCCTCAAGATGAACTTTCTCACCTCGTTGTTTCTTCTCTACATCTGCAAAACCTGGCTCAGAGAAGCGGTTTTTGGAGAAACCCGTACCGGCTGGAATCAGCTTACCGATGATCACATTTTCCTTCAGACCATACAGCGGGTCTTCGGAGGCGGCGATAGCTGCGCCGGCCAGCACCTTGATCGTATGCTGGAAGGAAGACGCCGATAAGAAGGATTCAGTGTTCAGAGAGGCCTTGGTGATCCCAAGCAGGATCTCAATGAACTTGGCTGGTTTCCTGCCCTGGGCGAGCACCTTTTCATTCGAGCGCTTCAACTCCAGGTAGTCTACCAGGTCACCTGGCAGATACTCGGTGTCTCCGGGGCGGGTGATCTGCACTTTGGACATCATCTTCCGAATGATAACCTCAAAGTGCTTGTCATTGATGTTTTGGCCCTGTGACCGGTATACTTTCTGCACTTCTGATAGCAGATACATCTGGCAAGCCTGGCGACCCTGGATTCGCAGGATGCGGTGTGGATTGAGCGAACCTTCTGTGAGCGGTTGTCCTGGCTCGACGTGTTCGCCATCCTTTACCAGCAGGCGAGCATTGCTGGGGATCTCATACTCGGCCTCCTGCCGTGATTCATAAGAGACGATCACTTTAGTACCACCATCTTCTGTCTCTTCAATGCGCACTCTGCCCTCATTCTGGGCGACAACGGTTGCTTCTTCGTCCTCAGCAGACCTCGCCAGTACCGTGCCTGCCTCAATTTCACCTTCCTCATCGACAACCACATCCCACCCTTGCGGAAGATCGTACTCGTCGCCGATCATTTCGCTGTGCTCGACCCGGACAACCCGCAAATCGCTGTAGCGATCGGACTGCTCGACGTAAGCGCTCCCGGCAATCTCGGTGACAACAGCCTCACCTTTCGGCGTCTTGCGCGCCTCAAACAGCTCTTCAACACGCGGGAGACCGGTGGTAATATCACCACCGGCCGCGACGCCACCGGTGTGGAATGTACGCAACGTTAGCTGGGTACCGGGCTCGCCGATAGATTGAGCGGCAACAATACCAACCGCTGCGCCGACATCCACCATTTTGCCCCGTCCTAAATCCATGCCGTAGCAATTAATGCATATTCCATGATCAAGTTCACAGGTCAATGGTGAGCGGATTTTTACAGAATTGACGCCCGAGGCGACAATTTTCCGAACACGGTCATTATCGAGCGCATCATCTCGCTCCGCGTAAACTTCTCCGGTCTCAGGATCTACTACCCGCTCGGCAGCCAGGCGTCCGAAGATGCGGCTGGCCATGGCTTGTCCGGCAATATCATCTGTTGTGCTGATAACAATGCCTTCTGGTGTTTCGCAATCTTTGTCGTTGGTGATGACGTCTTGGGCAACGTCTACCAGACGGCGGGTTAGATAACCAGCGTCTGCCGTACGTAGCGCGGTATCCGCCAGACCCTTGCGAGCACCATGTGTTGAGATGAAGTACTCGAGTGCGGAAAGACCCTCTCGGAAGTTGGAACGGATTGGCAGTGGAATGATTCGACCTGATGGATCGGCCATCAGACCACGCATACCCGCCAGCTGTGAAATCGGCTGGAAGCCGCCTTTTGTAGCTCCAGAGTTCGCCATTGATGCCAGGTTCCCATGTGGATCCATGGTCTGCCTGACAGCCTCGGCGACCTGGTTGGTGGTTCGTTGCCAGATTTCGATCAATCGCTCATTCTGCTCCTGTTCGGTGAGCAAGCCGCGGCGGTAGTCCCTTTGAGCCGCTTCAGCCTCCTGCAATGCCTGGTTTATGATCTCGCTCTTCTCGGGCGGTACTGCAATGTCGGATACCGCAATCGTGTAGCCCGAGCGCGTTGCGTAATCAAAACCGATATCCTTGATCCGGTCGGCGATATCCGGAGTTGCATCTTCACCAACAACCTCGTAGAGCTCGGCTACCAGATCTTTCAAGCCGCCCTTGTCCAAAACCATGTTCACAAATTGGATTGCTTCGGGCAGGATGCGGTTGAAAACGACCCTACCAACGGTGGTCTCGATGATGCGTTGCTCTGGTTCGGCAAGGCGGCTGCCCTGATCGTCGTACCAGGTGCTTGTCTGTAAGCGGATATTGGCATGCAGCTCGACGTGATCGAGATAGAATGCCATTTCAACTTCATCCATGCTGCTAAATACTTGGCCGTCACCGCGTTGCTTCCGGCTGTCATCGGTCTTGGTCAAGTAGTAAACGCCCAGCACCATGTCCTTTGAAGGGCTAATGATTGGTTCTCCGTCGGCAGGTTTGAGCAGGTTTCGCGTGGACAGCATCAACTGCCGGGCTTCCCACACAGCCTTCTGAGAAAGCGGAACGTGAACAGCCATTTGGTCCCCATCGAAATCTGCATTGAAGGCCGTCGTCACGAGCGGATGCAGCTGAATTGCGCTGCCTTCGATCAGGATCGGCTCAAAGGCCTGGATGCCCAGGCGGTGCAGCGTCGGTGCACGGTTCAGCAGCACCGGGCGCTCCTTGATCACCTCTTCAAGTACTTCCCAGACCTCCGGGCGATTGCGTTCGATGAAACGCTTGGCGCCTCGGACGTTCGCCGCATAATTGTGAGCGACTAAACGTGAAATCACGAATGGGCGGTAAAGCTCTAAGGCCATGCTCTTTGGCAGACCGCATTGGTACAGTTTGAGCTTTGGACCCACGACAATTACGGAACGGCCGGAGTAGTCCACGCGCTTGCCGAGCAAGTTGCGGCGGAAACGACCTTTCTTGCCCTTCAGCATATCGCTGAGGGACTTGAGTTCGCGACGTCCGCGCCGTGACAGCGCTTTACCGCGCTGTGAGTTGTCAATTAACGAGTCAACGGCCTCCTGTAACATACGCTTCTCATTGCGTACGATTACGTCAGGGGCACCCAGCTCCAGCAATCGCTTTAGGCGATTATTCCGGTTGATAACCCGGCGGTAGAGGTCATTCAAGTCGGAAGTCGCAAACCGCCCACCGTCCAACTGCACCATCGGACGGAGGTCCGGAGGAATGACCGGCAATACCGTTAGTACCATCCACTCGGGCCGGTTTCCTGACCGGCGGAAGGCTTCTACCACCTTTAGGCGCTTGGTAGCTTTCTTGCGCTTTTGCTTACTTCGAGTAGTCCGAACCTCATACCAGAGCTCTTCTGCCAGCTTATCCAAATCCAACCGCCGCAAAATGTCATAGAATGCTTCTGCACCCATGTCGGCGCGGAAAACCTGCCCCCAACGCGATTTCAATTCACGATAGCGGCTCTCGCCCATGAAAGTGAGCGGGCGCAGTTCGAGCAGTTCATCACGCAAGCGCGCATTCTCACCTCGAACCTCAGTTGCCTGATCTTCCAGCTGGTTGCGCAGCTGCTCCATAGTCATCTCGGCTTCCGCCCGCACCCGTTCGATCTCAAGGTTCACATGCTCAATCTCGCGTTGCTTTTGATCTTTGATCTCACTTTCGATCTCATCCAAACGTTCCTTGACGATGGTTTGCACGTTGGAAAGATGCTGATTCGTGATGATCTCTCCAGCTTTAACAACCTCAATTTCGGTGTCAGGAAAGTGAATCGCGGCGCGTGGCGCCTCGCCCATTTGCTCCTGCAAATTACGTTCGAGGCGCTGTCCGGCTCGAATTATCGGATCGAGATTCTCAGCGACGATTTCCTCGTACTTCTGTTCGATTTCCTTCTTGTCCTGCTGGAGCCCATTCAACTTGCGGTCGCGCGCCGCTTTGATCTCGGCAATTTTTGTGTTGATCCTGGATCCTTGCTCGCGTTCCGTGACGGTTATTTTTTCCTCAAGCCGCTTGAGCGCTTTTTGGCGAGCGTCTTCATCCACATAGGTAACAACATATTGTGCGAAATAAAGCACCCGGTCCAGGTTGCGGCGGGAAATGTCTAACAATAAACCGAGGTAAGAGGGCACGCGCCGGGTATACCATACGTGCGCTACTGGAGCTGATAAATCAATATGCCCCATACGCTCTCTTCGTACAGAAGAACGGGTAACTTCCACGCCGCATTTATCACATACGATACCCTTGTATCTTATATTCTTATACTTTCCGCAGTAACACTGCCAATCACGCGTCGGACCAAAGATCGCTTCACAAAACAAGCCATCCTTTTCTGGTCTCAGACGGCGATAGTTAATCGTTTCTGGTTTTTGAACCTCACCATAAGACCAGCTGCGGATTGTCTCAGGTGAAGCTAAACTTATCCGAAGTGCGGTCAGCCCTTTGGTTTCCACTCGCATGCCTCCTGCAAACTATTACAGATAGAATATTTGTAAACAACCCATTCGATTCAGACAAATATCCCCCACCACAGCGATCACCTCTCCAGTTTCAAATTCCGAAGTGTAGGTTATCGCGTCAGAAATGGGGAGCAAATAGAACAAACGTACTATGAACGAAACAAACGAAAGCAAGCGTTTGAGTTACTTACCTCAGACGCTCGCTAGACCTTTTTACTCTCTTTGGGTAGCATGTAGGCAAATTATAACAAGAAATATCCATTTTGGTCAAGGGAGATTCGAGTGAATTTTCTACGAGAATTTGACCTGATGCATCGGGTTATTTCATATTCTCCGTTTCGCCTTCTTCCTGGCGGATGGGGATCGACAAAAAGAACGTGCTCCCTTTTCCTAATTGGCTTTTGGCCCATACTTTGCCGTGGTGAAGCTCGGCGATCGATTTTACAATCGCCAAACCAAGCCCCGAACCTCGATCTTCTTTCGCACCTTTGCGCGATGTCCGGTAGAATTTTTCAAACAGGCGTTGCTGATCTGCTGGTGCGATACCTGTGCCAGTGTCGTGTACCTCGAAGATCATTTGATCCTGCTGCGTTCGTAATTTTACGGCAACCTGCCCCCCCGCATCGGTATAGTTGATGGCATTTTCAACCAGATTGTGTAGAGCTTGCTGAAGAAGTGCATGATCGGCTTCCAGCGCGGGATTCATATTCTTGGGGATCTCGACTTCCAGGTTAAGCCGTTTTTGTGCAGCCTGCAAATGCAAACCTCCGATTACCCTTTCCACCAAATCGTGCACCGGAAGAACCTCTAACTGTAAACCTATTCCAGCTTCGATGCGGCTCAAATCGAGCAGGTTGTTAACCAGGCGGGACATGTTCTCTACACCTGTGACAATCTTCCGAATATGTCCAGTCTGCTGCTCATTTAGCTCGCCAACCATTTGGAGCATGGTAGCATAGCCTCGAATAAGGGTGAGCGGCGAGCGTAGATCATGACTTACCGTGGAGACAAACTCTGATTTCAATGTATCGAGCTTTTTGAATTGAGTTATGTCGCTCAATACACAAACGCGTCCCACGGATCGGCCCTCAGCAACCACGGTTGATGCAGTAGCTGAATAAACTCGCTCGTCAGGCATCACAAGTTCGACCGTTTGATCCTGAGGATCAATATCACGTAATAATCTAACCAGTTCCTTTTGAGGAATCACCTCTTCAATCGGCTTACCTGCGCCTTTCTCTAATTCAAAGCCAAGCGCGTGGCAGGCAGCTGGATTCCAGATCAGCAGATAGTTGCGATGGTCCGTAACGAAAACCGGATCCGGTGTAGAAGCCAGAATAGCCTCTAATCGCCGGCGTCCGACTTCGGCTGTCTGAAACAAGCTCGCATTCGCGACTGCCATGGCAGCCTGCCCTGCCAATGTAGCGAAAAAATTTACTTCCTCGGTGGAGAACTGATGCGGGTGATCATAGGCTAACCATAACGCGCCATAGAATTGTTTTTCCCGTCGCAACGCCATAGCCAGGATCGCCTGAGGTCTTGGAAATCCTGGGGAAAAGCCGAAGAGTCGCGGTCGGGTCAGGTTGGTCAACTTCAACTGATCGCGTTGGCGAGCCAGGGAGAGAATCTGTTCATCTAAATTCCGATAAAGCTCGCTTAATGGACCAGTGCCAAATCCCTTCATAGTTGGAGGCTCTCCCTCTAAATCAGGAACAGCCGAGGGACTCAAAACCACCCGAACCGCCGATGAACCGGATCTCAGCGCCGCCTCAAGTACAGGTCTCAACGAGTTTTCGATCTCCAGGCTGGAGGCAACGCCCTGGCTAACTTTGAAAAGTTGGCCAAGCTCATCCAGACGAGTCTTTAATCGCACCCGCATCTGTTCGAATGCCTGCCTTAATTGGCCAATCTCATCCTCACGGTCGATAATAAGCGGTCGATCCAGATTTCCACTGGCGATCTGATTCGCTTCCACCGCTAGATTATTCAATGAGGCCGTTATCGACCGAAACCCAAGCGGCACAAAAATCATTACGGCTATTACCAATAACGAAATAATGGCTAAAATTGGGCCGGCGATGACCAGGGCCTGTTGTTGAATATAGCGAGCGGGAACAGTGATCACCACCCCCCATGGTCTTCCCATAATGGCTTGGTGGTAAACCAATTGTCTGGTCCCATTCTCGGCGATGCCATCATATATAGCCCCTACCTTATCCAGCGGTCCCGGATAGCGCTGCATGAGCATGTCCGGATCCGGGTGATAGAGAATTAACCCATTTTCATCCACCAGCATCCCAGTCCCATCCATCTCAGACAGGCTCTCAAGGCTTTTTAATACCGGCTGTGAAAACGGATTAGCCGCTAAATCAGACCTGCCAATTAATACTCCTTGGACCGGTCCCTGGCCGCTCATCACCGGTGCCATGAATGAAATCATTGCAGACAGGGAATTATTGCTCGGAGGCACGATGTAAAATTGGTTGAGTACCTCCTGGCTGGTGATTAGATCGACAGCACTTAGCTCCTCCGGCGAAAGCGCAAGCTCTTTCTCAGCCTCTGGCACACTGGTTATCAACTGGGCTTGTGCATCAACCAGGACGAGTTGATTGAAATATGGAACAACCCGTAAATCCTCGTCCTCTAGTTCTAGAATAAGCTCTCCGCCGGTGTCGATGATATTTGCATCTTCCGTCAACTGAGCGACCAAATTCTGTCCGGTTATTAAAATGAAAGGCACACTCTCTGCTGCCATCTGGGCCGCGGCGGACATGCGCCCCTCGATCATATGCCGCGCCACCCTGCCGGCAACAATCCAATCCGCGATGATCAGTATGACTGCCAGGAGCAAGGCTAATGGGATCACGCGGTAAGTAAAGCGAGAAGCCAGGCTGCTTTCAACCGGAGAAGGCACCAACGGTTCATCATTTCCCCACGACTTTATGCCGCCCAAACGGATTATTTGAGCGAAAATCCCCGCGGTAAAAAAGACAATTGCGGCCACCACTGCATTGCTGAAAAAATGAGCAAGTGCAAAATCCAGACGACTGGCCAGAACGCCTTCTGCTGAAAGAGCAGAAGTAAAGATAAACAATACCATTGAGACCGGGATTAACAGGAGAGAAGCAACCAGTGGGTGGCTCAAAGCTCGAAACGTTATTGTTCGGTAGCGTTGCTGCAGGATTGCACCCAGCAGGGTACCAAGCAGAGCCATCTCCAAAGGCAAGAACAGGTCATGCGTGCTCAAAAAAGCCAGAAACAGGCCGGAAAGAGACGCCAATCCGCCAGCAGCCGCCGGTCCCAACATACCTGCGGCCAGGAACCATGGAACTGCCGCAAAGATCATGATAACGGGTTCAGCCATTTCAATTGCCTGAAACTGTGGTAATAAAGCATCCGAAATATGTAACCGAATCCCGGGAATGAGTAGACTGGTTATAGGAACAAGAATAATAAATACAACCAGCGCGCTCTTACGCCGGTCATTCCAGAATAGGTTATATTTCTGCCAACGCCAAAGAAAAAATAACTCAAGCCCAAGTAGGCTGAACCAGCCCATCCACCCCGCCAGACCGGATGGTAAATTGATAAAAGCGTGATTATTAAAAAGATAAATAAGATCTGGCATGGCGGACTCCATTGAAATGAATGACTTTACAATATCTCTAGCGTATCTTGCGTGGCTCTGGATAGATCTGAGTATACCCCGCGGCGGTTTTCTGGAATGATGGCTGCCAGGCGATACATGGCTTCATCCAGCATTTTGGACAATAGATCGCGCCCTGCCCGCTTCAATTCCGGTCGATAATGAAAAGGACGACCAAAGCGAACGTGAACTCCGGGTTGCCGCCAGCGCTTGCTAAAAGGAAGTGCAGGAAACCCTGGCGTCCCCTCCATCATCACCGGCAGAACTGGCGCACCTGAACGGCTGGCAAGGTATGCTAAACCTTCTTTGCCGGGTTGCAACTCATCATTACGGGTTCCTTCAGGTGCTACGAGTAATATTTCTCCTGCCGCCAGGACATCCAATGCTCGCTTAATTGCTCGCCGGTCCACCTCCTCACGCCGGACCGGAATGACCCCCCAAAGTTGGGGGAAAATCCCGATAATGGGATAATCATACACCTCAATCTTGGCTAAAGGCACGATATCCCTGGGTACGACGTATACCATGACGATCGGGTCAACAAAGGCAATATGGTTGAAAAATAAGATTGCTGAACCGGTTTTTGGAATATTCTGTAGTCCTTCCACTCGCTCAATCTTGACTAAGGAGGAAAACGCAATCGTTTTGAGCAGGAATCTCAGAAAACGGCGTTTCGTTCGCCAACGTTCGTGAAAGTAACCCTCTTTTCCGGTGCCCTCTTTCCCTAGACTACGGATAACCATGCTAATCCTCCACCAGGGGAGCATATGCGCCGCGGTAAGAGGGCGGGAGCTGTCGCGCTAAAATTTTCATAATAGCTTCTGTTCCAAAGAGAATTGACTCTTTCAATGTGCGTAATTGCTTCAGCCGGAAGGGTGCGCCGACCGTTATGGTAATATTCGTGCGCCGGAGATGCTTGATATTCCGAAAAACTCGCCGGTTTTCTGATCCGGTAAAGGTAACCGGTATGACCGGAGCATCTGATTTTAGCGCCAGATAGGCTGCCCCACCGGTGCCCTCCTCGAGTTCTCCGGTTAAACTCTCACGGCCCTCGGGGGCAATCGCGATCATCCTTCCTTCTGCTAACGCCTGCAAAGCCGCCCGCAGCGCTTTCTTGTCAGGCTGTCCACGATGCACCCAGATTACCCCATATGTATCCATCAACCAACCCAGCAAGAAGAAATCATACAGTTCAGATTTGGCCAATACTTCTACATTCGAGGCAGCGAAGGCCAATCCAACGACCACATCCGCATCTCCCAGGTGATTACTGACAATTACTGCAGGACCCTGCTGGGGCAAGTTCTCCAATCCTTTTGCTTGCGTCCTGGTGCCGATCCAAACCACTACCCTGGCCAGCCGAATCAAAAGCCGGCGAAAGAGCAGCCGCCGCCATGTCAGTTTTGGTAGGCGGGTAATCTCAGGTCGGATAATCTCACTGCGCGGTTTCTGATCTCCAGGTACCGCGGTTGCCATAATAACCACCATATTCCCTGGGTAATAGTTCAGCAATGTGCTGCATGATCAGGTCAGCATTCTTTTGTAAACTGGTTCGCCGCGCTTCACCTCTTCCCGCAACCGCGGGCAGATGAACAGGGGAGCCAACCCTCATCTCAATCCTGGGTCGCTTCCCCCGCAGAGCTTCATTCAGAAAATCATCTGTCGCTCCAACGATGCCAACTGGAACCACTGGTACCTTGGCTTTATCAACCACATAGGCTACTCCGGGCAAAGCTCGTCGCATACCCGGGTAATGCGATCGGCCGCCTTCTGGAGCGATTAATAGGGGTTTGCCAGAACGTAACACAAATAACATCGTGTCCAGCAGCCGGCGGTCGTACTTGCCACGATGGACCGGTATCGCTCCATAAAGGCGCACAAGTGTCGATTGGCCTGGGCGATCCCAAACGTCGGAGGCGCCAACCGCTTCCGGAGCAGTTGGCCAGAACGCTAGCACGAGCGGCACATCGAAGAGAGAAACATGATTCATGGCGATTAAATAAGCGCCCTGGGTCGGCACATTCTCAAAACCAGTGATTTTTATCCTGCTCAGCAGATAAAATACGCCCCTGAAAAACGGCCGCAGCAATGCGCGTGCTAGAGACACGCGCAGCGGAACAGCATATTGTGATTTCGACTCAGTCACAGTCTCTAACCAATAGCTCCTTTAAGCGTGACACAACTTCCTCAACGGTAAGATGATCCGTATTGATCGTCACAGCATCCTGAGCTCGTCTTAGTGGAGCGATTTCACGCGTGGAATCGATTCTATCCCTGTTAAGCATCGAATCCATAATCTCTTCTAGAGAGGCTGATTCTCCGCGCTTGATGTACTCTTGATAGCGGCGCATCGCTCTTTCCTCCACAGAGGCTTCCAGGTAAACTTTCAAGTCTGCTTCTGGGAGTACAACAGTACCGATGTCACGACCTACCATGACTACCTCACCCTGCAATCCTATTCGCCGCTGCTGATCGGTCAAAGCTTTGCGGACACCTGGATAGGTCGAGATTTTAGACACATATTCATCAATCCCAGGAAGGTGAATTTCCTTCGTGACATCCTCGCCATTTAACAGGACGTCGTAGCTACGTCCATTCTCGACGCTGGGCCGGGTAATATCAATCCTGATGGTCTCCGCTAAACCGCTAACCGCCTGTTCATCCTCAATCTCTATACCACGCTTTTGCGCTGCTAAAGTCACTGCCCGGTACATCACGCCCGTATCAAAATAAAGGAATCCTAGCCATTCAGCCAATCTTCTGCCAATGGTGGACTTGCCCGAAGCTGCTGGACCGTCGATCGCAATGATCTTGACACTCACTTTTGGTCCTCCTCAACCGTAGCGAGCGTGCCACCCGGAAAAATATCTCCTCGGACCCATAATATGATCGGTTCGGTTCTTTGTGGCGCCCCTCGAAATGTTAACCAGTTCGGCCAATTTGGAGGAAGGGCACCATCCCAGGCAGGATGTACTGACCAGGCAAAATCCTGGCCCCGGTACGAAACGCTGAACCGCGGGGAAGGGTCATCTCCGCTGCTTAGCACTGCCGAAGGCAATTCCCCGACTGCCACTGTATCGGCGAAATACAATTCATTCCAATTTCGTAGTACCCAGCGGACCGAGGGATTTTGCACGGTGACAACCATATCCAATGTGTCTCGCAGGCCTGTCCGGAATTCGGCCAGATCTCCAAGGGTATCCATGAGCAGTTCAGTTTGCTGCGTCGCAGGTGGAGGCGAAAAAAGCTCCTGCTCGCCATTCCCTCGCAGCTGAGAAACGCTCCAGAGGGTCGCTGCCAGATAAATGCTCAAGCTTAACCCTAACCCCCAGGCCAACCCCCGCTGGGCGATTGTCGCTGACCAGCCCAACGCAACCAGTCCTGTTGTGATCGCAATCAGCGCCAGGACTCCCCCGATTACCGCCCAGCGCAAACGATAGACTTGCTCGTCAACGCCTGAGAGATTAAGACCGGCCAGATTGATCCACGCCAAGACTATTAAAACAACGACCAGGGTGGCCTGACCGAGTGCCGGTAAGCGCTCTACTTCCTGAGATTGCAGCTGTCTGGCAATCTCTAAACTGGCCAGCGACCACAGAGGCAGGAGTACCCATACCAAATCTCCAACCTCCCGATTTGGATAAATTAATACCAAAGCGAATGATGATAAGACCCAAATACTCAGCCAACGCAGCAGCTTACTTTTTTTCACCCAGCCCCTTACCATCGCTGCCAAACCAAATATCAAGGCTACCGGCTGATAAACCACCAAAGCCGCAGCCAACCGGGAAGCGGGCACGCCAGAACCTGTCAACCATCCATTCAGATAAAGTGGCAGGCTCCCAACCAACGCGGCCAGCCCGGAAGGATAAACGAAAAAAAGAGTACCCAGCAGGAAAACTGCGATGATTCCTGCGATTACGGGCTGCCGCCACTCATTTTTGGATCTGGCGGAGTGATTTTTGAGTTCAAACCCTTCCAGACTGTTGAAATTTATCAGCATCCATCCCAATCCCAATGCCAGCACGGCTCCCAATGCCCCGTGGAACATCGCCGGCCCTCCCAGGAGTGCCAGTCCGCCCAGAACTCCGGCAATGGCGGGGATTCCGGCAAACCAAAAGGCAAAAGCTGCCGCGCCGAAGCCGGCAGCAATCATCGGTCCGCCAGCCAGCCGGGAAAGAGCAACCAATCCCGGATCCAGAGCTAAGCCAAATGCCATAATTAATGCAGCCTTGGTACCCAGCTGGTTGCGAAAGAAATAAGGCAGCGCCACGAGCAAACTTCCTGCAATGGCGGGCAATAATCTGGCAATTGCGTTGGCGTTTCCAAAAATGAAAAAAAACAATCCGGTCAGCAGCACGTAACCAGGCTGTGAGCCGATCGCCACCTCTTCTCCTTTGGATATCGCCAGAGCCTGCAGGGCCCTTTCTGCTTCAAAATCGGAGAGAGGCGCCACGCCGATGCGCAGGAAGCGGACGCTGATCCCAAGAAGAATCGCCAGCAGGAACATTACATCGATAATTTTTAATTGTTGTAGCTTCATGGCAAATTAGTCAGGCAGTATTATAATCGGGCAGGCCCATATTCTCGGGAGACCTTCACCAGATTCTCCAGGGCGCCCGCTGGTTGAGTGGCCTGCGTTCTGTGCAGGCCGTATCGAAACCAAGGGCGCAATTCAGGAAGATGAGGCCACTCGCGGGACTTCGTAAATCGTCACCTGACCTTGTTTGAAAACGGGTTGCAAGAATCGTTCAAATTTGTTCTCGTTTACCCCATACGTGCTTCGTTCGAGCGGTCCAACGTAAATATAGCGCACGTTATACTGGCGCAATATCTCCTGGGTTTCTGTCCAATCGTTGCTCCGATAGAGTCTTTCGATGTCGCCCTGTCGAGAACCCATCTCTTCTGCCCCTCCCCTCCACTGACTTTCATGTCCAGGCCAACCAAGCACGGTAGGTTTTCCGCTGTGGGTCGCAACTCGCGCGTATTCGCTGTAGCTTCCACCAACCGCTTCGACGACCACGCCTGAAGGCGCCGCCTCTAACCAACGCAAGGCTTCTACCTCATCCTGCGATTGCCGGGCGAGATAAGCCGTACCGTCCAGAGTCCAGCCATACGCTGGATTAAATCCATCTGTTTTGGTCCATAAACTTAAGCAGGGATAAATCAGAGCCGACGCGAGCAAAACCACGATGCTGGCTTCAAACAGGCGCCCCCAAATACCGCGCAATTGTCTGATGAGCACCACCGTGCCGTAGGCTGCTGCGACGCCAAATAATATCCAGGCCTGGTAATAAAACTTAAAGATTGTATTGATGCGATATCCAAACTGGTCTCGCAGATAGAAGAATTCCGGACCGACCACCAATAAAGCGCCGGTGAGCATTAACAGGAGGGCAAACTTGTGAGGATCGGGAATGGAATCTGCGCTTTTCCCTTCTCTCGGCCAAATCAAGCCAAGCACGAGGGCGAGCAGGGCGATGAGCGTGATCCAGCCGCCTGGGCTCGTCAATCGACGCACGATCGCTTGCCGAAACAGTTCTGCTTCCCGGCCAACGGCTCCTAAGGAACCCAGAAAGAGATCCTTAAGCGTGGGGATAGTGATAATCGCAATACTCATGAGCAGGGCCAGGAATAACAGCCCCGAAACGAGCGTGATTGCCAACATCAAACCTTTTCCAAGGCGATTCCAATCACCCTCCTTCCGCCATATATAGAACAGAAAACCAAAAAGTGGGACGAAGAATATCCCAAACATTACCCAGAGATGAGTGCCGCGCGTCACATAGATCAGATTGGGTATTACTCCGCCTGCTTGTGAGGAAAAACCTAAATAGAAGGGCAGGTATAACAGCACGCCTGTAACCCCGAGGCTCAGTGCCATCACCAAAAAATCACCGGCCAGCGACCAACTCCCGATCGGCGTATTTTGCCCTGTCAACTCGACGAGTCGCCACTCCCTTTTTCGATGAAGAACGTAGGCGCCAGAAAATAAAGATACATAGATGGGAAAGTCCCAGGTATTGAGGAAGGCCAATCCACCGAGAATTACGGCTCCAAGGGCAAAAGAATGTGGATTGATGTTAAGATGGTATTTAAGAACCCGCATATGGCCCTTTGCTCCGCCCGAGAACAGATTCAGTGCCAGGGCGATGGCTAACAGCGCGAAAGGTATTGCCAGGACATGAGGGTGAAGGTCAGCCAGTAAGAAGGAAAAGAACGGAAACTCGTCGATGACCTCTCTCCAGTTGCCAGCCAGATCATAATCCTGAACTACCCTCGAAGCGCGCCACCACCACAAAAACCGGGACGGCATCCAGGAGAATGGTTCTGCTGGAGGTTGGCTGAGTTCTCTCATGTCGAGCCAGTTCCAAAAAGCTGAAGTAAGCTGTCCAGATGGATCCTCTCTCCAAAAAAGTCCCCGCGCGTGAAGGACCTCCAAAACACCGTCCAGGTTGCTGGCAACCAGGACGTATAGTGGTCCGAGGAACGCCGCCATCCAATTGGAGGAACTGTTGTATGAATTGGAACTTCCGTTCATATCTCCCCCTCCCCCGCTCCCGAGCAGCGCTCTCCGCTGCCGCTCCCCCCCTCCCCTGTTCCCCCAGATTTCGAGCAAATTATAAACGAGGCCATACAAGCCTATCGCGCTCAATGCAAAGATCAGGGCAATCCCAAGGTTGAAGGCGATGCCTGCAGGAATCGCGGTAATCTTAGCCAGCATGGCGACCAGCACGTAGCCGAAATAGTAATAGGAAATGGCATAACCAGACAGCCAGGGATCATGAGGAGGGAATCTCTCTGAACTTGTGATCGCATTGATGAAGGCCAATTCCATCGGCTTTTCGGTAAATTGAATTTCTGGATTGGCAGCTCGAACGACCGACCATCCGGCGAAGGCAACCAGGAATAATATTTCCACACCGATTATCAGATTTCGCCGTTCCCGCCACCATGCGAGCAGTTCGTGAATGGAAATCCCCCGCACCGCCCAATAACTTAAGCCCAGAAGGACGCCCAGGGCCAGTAGCAGACCACCCGGATTATTCCGGGTAACTCCGAGGGAGGTAAGCAGCCAGAAAAAGTATCCCCAGGTCAGCAAGCTCAGGGCGCGATTGAGGGAATACCCTCTGTCCGGTAGGGCTGGCAGTAAACGGTAGGTCAGTGGGAAGCTGATTACACCGATTAGGGTTACGGTGAGATACCAGAGGATAAATTCAGACATCGCTTACTTCATAAATTACCGTTTCGCCATCCCGGTATACTTCACTCCACAGGCTGCCATCATGTTCTTCAAACTTGTTCAGGCCCGGCCCTGGATAAAGCGCGCGCTCTAACTGGCCTAAAATGATGTAGCGCACACCATATTCCCGTAGGAAATCCTGGGCAACGGAGGCGTCATCGGAAAGATAAAACTCGTTTACCGCGCTCACCCGGTCGGGCACCAGGAAACCAGGACCGGAGGCGCGCTGCTGGCGTTGGTGCCAGTTCCAACCAACCACATTGGGTAGACCGGTATAGATCGTGAAGCGTGTTCCCCAATGATATTCCACCATATTTCCTTCGACAATCACCGGGGAGCCTTCCACGTTTTCCTGTAACCAACGTATCGCCCGGTAATCCTGGCTCAGATCCATCTGGGTATTCAGATCATCATACGTGGCGTACTGCATGAATGTCATCCCGTTTAAAGTTCGGGGCGCCTCTGCAGCCATCCGGTCCTCAATTTTTGCTGCGCTGGCCATCAGGGGATACAAAGCCGCGCAGGCTACCAAACCGGCCAGAATTGCCTGCCAGGCGCCTCTCCAGCCGGCCAGCCAGCGCGGGAGTACGGCTAGCAGCCATCCGAAAGCCGCTGCTGCGCTTATGGCGAACAGAGTCCATGTCTGCAGATAAAACTTAAATACCGTGTTCATCCGCCCAATATCCCCCCGCAAGACAATTACCTCGACCATTACAGTCAACACGAGGCCGGTGCCCACCAAAAATAATACGATCCGTTTGACATCGGGCATGCCCGGTCGCAAAAGCAGCACTGCAGCCCATGCTGCTAGAGGCAGGACAAACCAGGCAATCGCAACGCCCATAGTCAACAATACCACGACCCAAACCAGGCCGACAAACAATCCGCCATATATTGGTACGCGATAAGGCTCCAATTTTTGAAGCGCGGAGAGCGGCGTGCTGGCCATCCACTCGCGGGTTTCCCAAACCATCCAGCTTACAATCACAAATAGGAATACCCCCCAGTGGGTCAGATACGACCAGATCGGCGTATGTGTACCGTTCCATATATCGACTTGGGTATAGCCCTGCACATACCACTCGGCATATGGCTGGAAGAGGATAAATGCCAGTGCGGTAAGGAGCACAGCGCCACTAATGGCTGCAATCCCTCTCTTCACGCCAGCGGAAACCGCGCCGAAGGAGAATAGTCTAGGGTTCGGACGGCGGTAGCGCCAGATGGCATAAATGACCGCCACGAGACCCAATGCAAGGTATGTTGGGAAATCCCACGTATTGGTAGGACGCAAAGCCCCGATGGCTAAACCGCCCAGCAACAATGAGAAGCCAATCTGCACCGCGGAGGTCCGCCGGTTCGCCTCTCCTCCGGATGACCAGGCCTGACCCAGTACAATCGACAACGCCCACGCCAAAGCCAGAAGCGTCAGGGGCAAAGCGAATAGGTGGGCGTGCGCATCACCATATAGTACGGTGAAGAAGGGAAATTCGGTGATGGGTTCCGGTTCATTCATAGCAGGTATCGTCCGGCTGGGCAGCCAATACCAGTCTGCCAAAGCATAAGGGAGCTTTTCTCCCAGGAATGCCTTCACAAACCCTTGAATTGCCCAGACCCACCTGGTAATGACCCCGGCTTCGTCGATCACACCGCCGGGAGCGGCCAATTTTTGGAACCCCTGGTAGAGCATGCGTAGGGTCCCCAGATTTCCGAGCACGGCTATGCCCACAGCCCCGGACAAGCCCACCCAGGTGGACAGACCGAACGGCTCAAATCCAGAGGATGGCGAATGGCCATTTTTCCAGGACGCTATTAAGTTCCAGCTTACCGAAAATGCGCCCAGGGCGATCAAGGCGAAGACCGTGGGGACTATCAGGTTATAGGCAACCGCTGGAAGGATTCCCAGCCATTTGACCAGTACGCCAACCAATACGAAACCGTAGTAATAATAGTTGATATAGCCTCCGGCAAACCACGGGTCAAACGGAGGGAAGCTTGTGCTCTTGAGCACTGCGTTGAAGTAAGAAAAGTCCATCGGCTTTTCTCCCCCCTTCCACGGATGCCACAGGTCCGGATTACCCAGGCGGATGAGCAAATCAAGGATAAAGAACGCCAGGAATAAGCCCTCAACCAGCATGAAATAGCGGCGGCGTTGCTGCCATTCTTGAATCAGGCTTTCCCTCTGGCGGTATGCTAAGAAAATGCCTGTCAATACCAGCATACCCAAAACAACACTGATTGAAAATCGACTAAATGGAATCCGGAAAGAACCCCCGAGCCACACCAGGTAAGATGAGATCAGCAATCCCGCCGTTCGGGCGAGGGGATAACCGCGATCTGGCAAGCCTGAGAGGGCCATCCTGACCATGGGATACGTGAACAACCCGAGGAGTCCCACTGCCACGTACCAGATGATCACACTGAAAAGTGGCCAGCGGTTGTAAAATGCTTCCGTTTCAAAGAGTTCTGCCCAGGTTCCTCCGGTTCGTTGGCTCTCTAGCCGGCTGGGCGGCAGCATTATCGTTCGCGCTGCTGGGGCGTTGATTTGCGCTGGATCGTGAACTACGTTTGAAAGATCTACCGATCCAAGGATCGAACGCACGCCTTGAGGGTTATAGTTCTCAGCTTTCTTGAAAATAAAGACTTTCGGATGGTCATAGACCGTAAAGGCTTCCTCGGCGAACTGATCATTTACTTCGAATGGGCCTAGTTTCGGATTGGACTGTAAAACTTTAACCAATTCAAAACCCAACTCTCCCTGGAACATGCCCGGTTTTACCACGTTGTAGCACCACTCTACGCTCCGTTCTTGCGGGCATCCTGCTAAACTGCGATAGTACTGGGTGTTCATCGGGTATCGCTGGGGAATCCGGGGCAGGGACCCCCATTGCCGGCTGGAACTGATGAAAATATAAACGGCCTCGTCAAGGATATTGATATACCGTTCGAGCTTTTGGGGGTTATCGGCCTCGTACATATCGAAATTGAGCCCCTCGTAAATCCCTCCGAATGCATCATAGCCGTCGATGCGTACGGGCAGCGAATCATCCCAGGCGCCTTCATTCGCAATGGTCGTCCCTTTGACGCTCACTCCGCCAGCTTCCCCTTCCAAGGTCAATTCCAAACTGAATGTTTCTCCCTCGTCTACCCGAATTTG
The DNA here is from genome assembly GCA_036507795.1 of Anaerolineales bacterium. Classification (GTDB taxonomy): domain Bacteria; phylum Chloroflexota; class Anaerolineae; order Anaerolineales; family UBA4823; genus DASQQR01. The sequence goes on from DATCIL010000040.1 coordinate 21,049, forward strand.
TTCATCAAGCACAAAACGATTGCTTCTTTCCTCACCAACCTCCAGACGACTGAGGTCAAGCACAGCTGTTTGCGGGGGACCTGGATTGCTGACCGGCTGCAGGGTGAGCCTCAGGGTTCCGGACTGCGTCTCCGGTTCGACGTTAAAGATTCCACCGAGGTATACTGCCTTCAAAGTCCCAGAGGCCTTGGCGGTAAAAGAAGTGGTATACGGCTGTGCGGGTCGAAGGACAAAATCTGTTGGGAACGATAAGGGCTGGTTGTATTCTCCGTCATCGGTCTGAATCTTAAAATTGACTGGTCCCGGGATATTCTGGTAAATCCACCGCGAAGCCGCAATGCGCGTGATCGGCCGGGTATATATATTGGAAAAGCCGAACGCATAGGCGCCGGTCAACACCAAAACCACCATGCCAATAAGGATTGCGGTCCAACGTTCAACATTAAACTTTAAACCTTCAACCGTACCTGCGCCTTCGACCTTACCCTTGTCCCGCAGCTTGACAACCGCCCATGCTGCAAATATTGCCAGTGCCGGATAGACGGGCAACTGATAGCGCATGGTGGGATTGTTATTCAGGGATTGCCATACGAAATAAAAACCGGTCCAACCCCACAAAAGGAGAAGCCGCTGCCACTCGGTTTCACCTTTCCGCCAGCTATCCAACCCACGCCAGCCTGCCCATAAGAATCCTGCCCATGCCAGCAACCCCAACGGCAAACCCATCCCCCACATCACCATGTTCTGCCACGCAAACCACAACGGCCGGTTTACCCACTGGACGTTGGGCGGGAATCCAATGTCGCCGCCAACCAGGTTGCGAAGTGTTTCAAGGTTTTCCAGCCACTTCGCATTGGGGATCATGCCAAAGAAACCGGGGCCAGTAAACGCATATGGTTGCAGAATGCGGAAGACCAGAAAGCTGGACACTGCGGCTATGCTCAGGTAGATCATCATGCGTCTGGCGTTACGCATTTGTTCCTTTGCCGGCAAGCGGTAAATTCGGATGAACATGGCAGCCGGAAGGAGCAGCGCCAGCGGGGCCGCGTTGATTTTGGAAGCCATCGCCATTCCAAGGGCAATGGCAAACCCCAGGCTCAAGGGGAACAAGGGATCGGAGGTGAGTCGGGAGACATATTCAAGGTTGCGCGTCGTCCCTTCCAGAGATTGTGATCCGTAGTGCGTAATCCGTAATGCGTAATCCGTATTGCCTGATCCCTGCCGATCAGGGATGCCCCCTTCATCCGGATTCACGGCTGGCTCGAACCCCCTCTCCCGCTCTCCCCGCCTCCCCCTCTCCCCTATTCCCCTATCCCCTACCTCCCCTTCGTCGAGCGCCACCCTGACTGCGAAATAGATCGTCAGCAGCGCAAAGAACGTGATGAACGTGTCCATTGTGAAGAAATGGGACTGCTGAATTTGAAGCACGGCAAATGCAGAAAACGCCGCTGCCAGAAGTCCTACTCTTCGATCATAGATGCGCCTGGCGATCAGATAAACCAAAAAAATCGAGCACAGGTCAAACATCGCAGAGAGGCCGCGACCGACGTTGGTCATCTCATCGAGCCCGGATCGACCGTAGATCCATTCGACCGCAAAGCGGGTTAAAAACATCGGTAGCGTGCCGTATACATATAGACCATGCCCAACGTTATGCGGGTTCAGGCTGGACATATCCGTATTCCAGTATTCTGAAAGGCTCCCTACGGGCGAAATACTGGAGCCCACCATGACGAGAAAACGCTCATCCGGATGCAAGTACTGGTACTCTCCCCAAAATAAGCCTCGAAATCGCAAAAAGGCTCCAGCAGCCAGGATCAGGACCAGTAACAAGAGCGCAATCCACCGCTGGCTATTCGATTGTGCGTATTCCTTCTCAGTACTGCTCATGCTCCAAGTTGCCAACTAAAAATTGTCACGATCTTTAGGGAATTTCAGAAGTTCCTGCAGGGGGAACAAAATACATCAGGAAATCCTTCGATTCAACCTTAGAAGTATATTTGCTCAAGGTCCCCTGAGGATAATATAGCTTGAGCGCCTGAATCGCGTCTTCATCCTCGGGCTTTAATAGAAAAAGCTTTGCATCAGGAGTCTCCACGGTATCCTCTAGATTTTCGGGCAAGATGCCAAAGTCCCTGACCGGATATCCTGCGTTTATACCGACAAGCCGGGTATCCACCCAATGGGGATATGCCACGACCCAGGCGCTGTCGGGGCTCCCAATAGAATCATCAAACGCCCGTATCACACCACCGAGCTCAGTGGTATTCCAGGATGAATAGAGAAATTGCCGGTAATACTGATTAAAAACCAGGTCGTAGTTCTGGCTCGCGGATAGCACGATTAGCAGGGCGGCCAGGCCAACGGCCAGTTTCTTTCCCCAGCCCTCCCGCAGCCTCGACCGGATACTGGTCACGATATGATCAAATCCAAAACCTACGATGATAAACACCGGTACCAACGCTCCCCCTGCTCGATTCAGCGAAGGATTCTCATTCGGGAACGCCAGAGATAGTATCGAGGGCAACATCAACAAAGGGACGGAGACCAGGAGAAACAAATCAATCCAGTTTTTTTCCTGCCGGTATCGCAGGATGAGTAAGATGCTTCCAAGAAACAAAAATGCAGCCGAGATAACGTCTAGCGCGGGTCTGTACACAATGGAGTGCACCCAGGTTTCACCATTATTCCAGTGGAACATCAGCAGTGCATTACCCAGATTCTTCAAGAAAATCTGCCAGGCTGGCCCGGGCAAAGGTTGTTCGATATTCCCAACCCGAGTCATCGTGCGGTAATTAAAGATTTCGGGATTTTCAAGGGCGAATCTACCCAGGGGAAGAAAGACAATCAATGCGACCAACGCCAGGACCATAAAATACCAGACTGCCTGCTGTCTGTCCTCCTGTGATTTCCGGTGAAGCACATACAGCAGAAAACCAGCCGTTATGACGATCGGAATTACCCGGGCAGGGCTGTATCCGTGCAGACCCATCCCAATGGCAACCCCCGCCCAAATGAAACTGTTGCGATCGGAAGTCCGCAATCCCCTCACCATAAAATATAACGCGGGTGCTACAAACAGCGGGTAGAGTGGAAACCGCAGGCCGACTCTCGAGATCACGTTCGGCCAGTACGCCATTCCGGCGAAGAGCAACGCCATCAGTCCGATTCTTCGATTGCCCGCTTCCTTGCCCAATAAGTAAATGAACGGGAGGGTCAGCAGGCCCGCCAAGATGGTGCCAATCTTCAAACTCGCAAAAGATATACCTGTGCCCAGGTACTTGGCGATACCTGCGGTGAGAACCATTTGCAGCGCCTCACGACCGGTATTCCGCGGAAAAAATATGCTCGTCTGGCCATTTAACACGTCCTGTACATCCAGGAGCTTTTCCGCATGGTCGCTAAACATCTCTGGGGGCACCTGGTCCAAACGGTAAAAACGGAAGAATAACACCAGGACGACAACAGCCAGGACAAATAAAGACCAACGCGAGACTCTAATATCCCAAACGGGGTTGCCAACAAAGTCCTTTAACTGCGACAACCAGGATCTGGCCTCAGCTGCTGGAGGAAGCCAAAGGGAGTAGATTATTGCCCCCAGGCCAGACAACCATAGGGTTACATTTACTGCAGTAAACCGGTTGCCCCCAAATGTCAAAAGAGCCAGCATCGCAAGCAGGGCACCGACGACAAAAGCACCCTGTCGCACACTGTACGGGTCAATGCGCCTCACGGCTTCAGGCGCCGAAACCAATGTTAGCTCTTTCTTCGAGGCCGCCCACGCCAACGATACCGCCGCCAAAGCATAAAACAAGATTCCTTGGACAACTGACCGGTCTGGGGGCTCAAAGGCGCGTTGGGCCAGCAGCGCCAAAAATATGGTCGCTAAGACTCTCCATGGAATGATCGCCGCCTGGGCATCGACCTTGACATCGGGTCTTGCCTCTGCCCCACCCAAAACACCGGCCTTCGAGTCCGAGGATGCAATCGGGATATCCCGCTCGATTGGGACTTCTCGATAATCACTGGACCGCTCGGACGGGAAATCAATCCTGATACCTTTCCAAGGGGCGAGTTTTGCTTTTACGTAATCCAGGACACTTGGTTCGTTCATAAATCGAATAATTACCGGCAATATTGACAATTTTGTATCATACTGCAACCATTCGGTGTCTGCAAGATCTTATGTAAGAAATCATTGCCAGCTATTATTGCGAGTATCTCCACAGCGCCAGTGCTCTTCTTGCCCGAGGAAACTGTCATTGCAAGCGAAGCGGAGCAATCGCGCCACACCTATCTGCCATTGCGAGTAGCTCCACAGCGCCAGCGCTCTTCTTACCCGCGGAAACTGTCATTGCGAGTAACTCCACAACGCCAGCGCTCTTCTTACCCGCGGAAACTGTCATTGCGAGCCGAAGGCGAAGCAATCTCCAGCTCGGCTCGGACGGACTCACTTCGGTAGCGAAAGTCCCACACCGAACGCTTTTCATCTGTCGTGGCGCACCACTGTTCATGCAAACTTACTTGCGCCTGGCAATAAAAAATGAATACACGCCCCTGGCACCAACCGGGTCGGCGTCGAAATAAGGTTGCACTAACCTTCGGGTCAAGGCCAGATTCCAGGCGTGAGGCGCCAAAATCCAGCGCCCGGTTAACCGGTGGCTGACCAGAGAGGGCAACCCGAAGTAGTGTCCCCACTCCAAGATGTGTAGGGCCTCCGGAGGGAAGTAATGCCACCACTGTTCCAGTTCAAAGCCCGCCTGATTTAGACGCGTTTGCCATATTTCTGGCGGATCACAATTCTGATGGCGTGAGATCCGGTTAAAGAAGGATCGATAAGCCTTCCCAAGAGAACGCAATTTGATCCGGTCAAGGACACGGCCAATGGAAAGGCTATCGAGGAATCTGTCATTTGGAACGCAGAACAAAAAGAGCCCTCCAGGCTTAGTCACTCTTGCAACCTCATCCAGCACGGCTTCCACATCTGGAATGTGTTCCAAAACTGAGTTGCTGACGACACTGCCAAAGTATGCATCTGGAAACGGCATCTGATTTCCAAATGCTTGAACAAGAATTTTATAGCTCTTATAACGATTGGCCTGCCGCAGGGAACTGCTCTCTGGATCGATCCCGGCGTCCAATTGCCGGTCAAATGCAGCCCGTGCAAAGTGACCATCTCCGCACCCAACGTCCAGCACCGGCGATGTCAGGTTATGATCATGGTAAAAACGGGCCTCAACCGCTCGCAATAACGATCGGAAGTATGGCAGTTCTTGGAGATGGTACCAGAGCAAATCTTTTTCACCCATCATTTTGTGCCAGCCTTGCGAAGGTTGGTCTTCCAGTACCTTCGCCCTGAACGGAAACCTTCGCAAGGCTTTTCATCCTTACTTCTTGATTTCCTCACTGATTTGCAAAAACAGCTTCTCATACTCCTTAGCAGCTTTCTCCGGTGAAAACTGATCTTTCACGGAGGGTGCATCACCTTGAAAGTCCTGAGGTCTCCCAAAGACCTCCTGAATAGCCTGTGCCAAACGCCTTGCATCGCCCGTTGGCACCACCTGTCCCATACCCGTAATGGATACCGGCTGCCTTACCCCTGGCAGGTCCGAGGCAATTACCGGAATGCCGTTCATCATCGCCTCAATCTGGACCAAACCGAAAGACTCCGTGGAATTCAGACTGGGAACCACCAGGACATCCAAATTATGATAAAAGGCCGCCATTTCTCTTGGCTCCAATGTACCGAGAAACTGCCACTGATCTCTCTCCCGGTATTTTTCGATAACCGGGAAAAGGCGCCCGGCGTATTCTTCCTCGCCCAAAACAGCCTTATATTGACCGGCATATAAAACAACCGCATTTGGATAGGCCTTCTCTAAGAGGGAAAGCGCACCCAACAGGACTTCTACGCCCTTCTCAGCGGCGAAGCGAGCTGCCATGCCGATGACAGGTCCGCGCCCGTCCAGGCGCTCCTTCTGAGCAAAACGACCAACTGCCTCAATGGAAGTCTCTGGCAGTTCGACGGGAGGCAGGATTGTGTGAACTTTGCCAGAATACCGGCTGGCATACGGCGAGTTTTTGGCGTAATCTTCGGTATAGGTCACGATCCGGTGGGCGGAAAGCGCCGCGATATGGTTCATCAGGTCTACCGCATAATTTGCCATCTTATTGAATAAACCGGGGGGCAGCTTCACATCGCAATGATACGTCAGCACGGTCGGTTTGTTCATGAATCGGCCGCGCAGGGCAATCCCGGCTGCATCAAACTGGGGCAAATGTAAGTGCACAACATCATTTTCCGACACCAATTTCGTAGCCAATGCGCCGATCGTGGGCATGATTACCCCTTTGCTGATTCGCATCATCACCGGTGCACGCACGATGAATACGCCATCCCGGACCTCCTCTCTGGGCAACGAGCGATCGAACTGGGAGGTGAGCACCGTAACCTGGTGACCCTGGCGCGCAAAAGCCTTTACCAGTCGCTCGGTATAGACCGTCAAACCACTGACATAAGGCCGATAATATGTAAGGGCTGTCAATATTCGCATTTATTTAATTTAACCGCTAATAAAAAGGAATATCTTTAGTGTTGGATTAAGAAAAATAATCCTGGTCATGTACTGAATAAGTGGATGTGTTCCTTTACCCACTTACCCAGCTCTTGCACACCCCTCTCTACATCGATCCTTGGTTTCCAGCCCAAAATCCGTTCTGCCTTGCGAATATCAGATACATAAACGCGCTGGTCGCCTGCACGCCAATCCCGGGAATTTGCTTTAATCGGACCACCGATCAAATCCTGAAGGAGAGGCCTGAACTCCTGCCAGACGGAGAGCGTGTTCTCCGGACCGCCGCCAATATTAAATACTTCTCCGGCGGCTTGTTCGGTTTTTCCTATAGCAAGGTCGTATGCATCCATTAGATCGGCTACGTGCAGCACATCCCGAACCTGTTTCCCATCCCCATAAATGGTGATCGGCATACCGGTGACCGCTGCGATCACAAACCAGGCCAACCAGCCCTGATCCTCAATGCCGAACTGGCGAGGACCATAGATGCAGCTCTGGCGGAAAACAACCGTGGGCAGACCATAGATGCGGCTGTAATCTCGCACGTACTGGTCACCGGCCCCCTTTGAGCAGCCGTAAGGTGAATGAAAATCTAGGGGATAAGACTCGGGAATCCCTAAAGGTAGGTCAACATACCGGTAGCGCCTCTCCTCCTCAATTACGCCCACGTCTTCCATGCCCCCGTAAACTTTATTGGTGGAAGCATATAACACCATCGGTTTATTCCCAGATAACCTGGCCGCCTCCATGACATTAAACGTGCCGATGGCGTTGCTCTCAAAATCTTCCCTTGGATGGGCGACCGACCTCGTCACCGCGACCTGGCCGGCGAGGTGTACGATTATCTCCGCATTCCGGGCAGTTGCGGTGAGCAAGGCAGCATCCCGCACATCCCCGACCACCAGTTCGAATGACTTCTTTCCATGGCTCTCCTGCAGCCAGGCGATATTGTTCATAGCACCCGCTCTGGAGAGATTGTCAAAAGCGATTACACGTTCCTCTTGTCTGAGCAGGCGGTCTACATAATTGCTTCCGATAAAGCCTGCGCCTCCCGTAACAAGATAAGTCTTCCTCATTTTTCCACTTCCATCCTATTTTCTCAAGTCGTTTCCTTTCGGATGCGGTAATACAGGTTTCCTAAGGAAAAACCTTCATTTGCCAAAGCATATCCACCGATCAGGCCGGTTACCACAATATTCAAAAGATGGCTGGCAAACGCGTAAGCCAGCGCAGTGCCCGGTTGCAAACCTACCAGGGTAAGGGCACTGACCCAGGCTGCTTCCAAAATCCCTACATACGCCGGCGATGACGGCAGGGCCACCCCTAACGCCACCACGCCCTGGCCAAACGCAGCCCACAGGAAATTTGCTGAGGGCGCGAACGCTCTTAGAAGTAAAAACTGGGCCGACACTGCGGAAAGCCAGGCTGCCAGCATCCAGGCTAAGACCTGCGCAAACCGGCTGAAATCGGTCAATGCGGCCAATCCAGTAAAAAAAGCCTGGATGCGATATTTGCCAAGAGCGAGCAATCGCGGCGATCGCAAGCTCAATTTATCAAACAGCGCCAACGCTTTATCTCGATTGCGCGCTAACAGATGCAGGACAAACAAGCCGGTCAGAACGACACCCATGACCAAAACCGCAACCTGGTTCGCGCCTGCGGATCCCCAGACAGCTGGCAAGGTGCCCAGCACCAACCCTGCCACAATCGCCATGTCAAAAGCCCTTTCGATCAGGATGGTCGTAAACACCCGCCAAAAACCAAGTCCTTTCCGTCCCAGAATAAAAGCCCGGCCCAGCTCACCCAACCGGAAGGGCAAAACATTGTTTAGCAGGTAACCGGCATTTAGAACCAGGAAGACGTTTCTATAAGAAACCTCCTCTTTCAAAAGGCTCCGCCAGGCCATCGCGCGCAAACCCAGACCGATCGTGTAAACCAGGATCACCGGAAGGAGATAACGATAATCGGCCTTCCGGAACGCTTCTTTGACCTCATTAAAATCAATAAGATAAAGAACAGCCGCGAGGGCTGCCAGGCTGATCAGGATTCCAGGTAAAACTCGCCACAGCCCTCTCGAGTTGGGAGCGGATGTTTCGATTTTAATCCTCCCTCAACTTGAGGACTGCCAAAAAGGCTTCCTGGGGAATCTCAACATTGCCAACCATCTTCATGCGTTTCTTCCCGCGCTTTTGTCTTTCCAGCAGTTTCCGCTTGCGAGAGACATCCCCACCATAGCACTTGGCCAGGACATCTTTACGCAAAGCTTTGACGTTAGCACGCGAGATCACCCTCCCCGCAGCATAAGCTTGAATCGGTACCACGAATAACTGCCGCGGTATCAAGTCCTTTAATTTCGAAATAATCGCCTGCCCTCGATGGTAGGCATCATTTCGGTGCACAATTGTCGCCAGCGCGTCTACTGGTTCGCCATTCACAAGAATTTCTAGTTTGACAAGATCATCCGGCCGGTACCCGGCGAATTGGTAATCCAGCGAAGCGTACCCGCGTGTTCGAGACTTAAGCTGATCGAAGAAATCAACGATCATCTCCGCCAGCGGAATCTCAAAATTTAATTGCACCCGGTTTGCAGTAGGATAATCCTGATCGAGAAAGAATCCGCGGCGGCTCGTAGCCAGCTCCATCACCTGCCCATAATAATCTGTGGGCGTAAAAATCTCGATTTTCATCCAGGGTTCCCGGATTTCCGCAATCTCGTCCTCTTCCGGCAATTCTGCAGGTGAATCGATGCGGATCACCTCGCCATCGCGCAAAACAACCTCATACTCCACTGAAGGCGCGGTAATTATGATGTCCAGGTCATATTCACGTTCTAACCTTTCCTGGAAGATTTCCATATGGAACATTCCCAGGAAACCGCAGCGAAAACCGAAATTCAGCGCTTCCGATGTCTCTGGCTCATATACCAGCGAGGCGTCGTTGAGCTGCAGCTTCTCCAGCGCATCTTTTAGATCCGAATAGTCCTCGCCTTCGACCGGATATATCCCGGCGAATACCATCGGCTTGACTTTGCGGTACCCCGGCAGTGCCGCTGCCGCTGGTTGGTCCGCATTGGTCAACGTATCTCCCACCCGGCATTCTCGGACAGTCTTCAGCCCCGTAGCGACGTAGCCAACTTCCCCAGCAATTAGACGCGGTGCACTCCGCATTTGCGGTGTAAATATCCCGATTTCGACCGGCTTCACAACGACATTATTGGACATCAGCCGCAGCGTATCATCTGGATTAATCTGTCCATCGACCAGTCGCACATAGGCCACAACCCCTTTGTAAGGATCATAGTGAGAATCAAAGATCAGTGCTCGCAGTGGCTCCGTCGGGTTGGCCGCCGGAGGCGGCACTCGCTCCACCACCGCTTCCAAAACCGTTTCAACGTTGAGCCCACCCTTGGCCGATATTCGCAAAATCTGATGTTCGGGCACTCCGAGCAAATTGCTGAGCTCCTGAGAGACTTCATCAGGCCGGGCGGCAGGCAAATCAATCTTATTTACCACAGGTATGATCTCTAAATCGGCTTCCAGCGCAAGATAAAGGTTTGCCAGAGTTTGCGCTTCTATCCCCTGGCTAGCATCTACCACCAGGAGCGCCCCTTCACAAGCTTCCAGCGCCCGGGATACCTCATAGCCAAAATCCACATGTCCGGGTGTATCAATCAGATTCAGCTCATAAGTCTGTCCATCATGAGCCATATAGTTCATACGAACCGCGGATGCCTTGATCGTTACCCCTTTTTCGCGTTCCAGGTCCATCGCATCCAGCACCTGTTCCGTCATATCGCGGTCGGATATGGTGCCGGTTATCTGCAGCATTCGATCTGCCAGGGTGGATTTCCCGTGGTCGATGTGTGCGACAATACAAAAGTTACGGATGTTTTCAATCGTGGATAAATCGGACATAGGCGGGCTGAAGTATAATCAAAAAATCCATTTAACCAGGTTTTCATCATCCCAGTTAATTCAGAACATTAGCAATCAGATCTTGCAGGTCTGCACTTGATCCTCGCGAAAAGATCAGATAGGCCAGAAACTCGATATTCCCTTTTGGACCCAACAGTGGAGAATGGGCCAGACCATCCACGCCATAGCCAATCTGCTGCGCATAACTAAGGACTTCGCCGAGGACTCGCCGGTGGATGTCCGGATCTCGGATCACGCCTTCGCCCCGCGCGGCTTCCTTTCGACCGGCCTCAAACTGGGGTTTGATCAGGGCGACGACTTCGCCCCGTTCGCCTGGGTCAAACCAACCGCGCACGACCGGGAGCAACAGCCTTAAAGAGATAAAAGAGGCGTCCACAGTAATCAATTCCACCGCTTCCGGTAGGCGCTCCACCTGGCGGGCATTTGTGCTTTCCATGACGACGACGCGCGGATCCTGACGCAGTTTCCAGTGCAGTATGCCTTTACCCACATCGATGGCATAGACCTCAGCTGCTCCGTGCTGCAACAGACAATCCGTAAATCCACCGGTGGAAGCACCGACGTCAGCGCACACTTTTCCGGAGATCGCCAGATCAAAAGTTTGAATGGCTGCCTCAAGTTTTTCACCGCCACGCGACACATAACGTGGCCCCACATCGACTTGAAGTTCAACCTCTGCGGGAACCGTTGTGGATGGTTTTTGGATCAGCTGACCATCTGCCCTTACCTGTCCCGCCATGACCAGGCGCATGGCATGAGAACGGCTTTCAGCCAATCCCTGATTAACCAACAATACATCCACCCGCTCTTTACGCATAGGTGTATTGTAACATTCCACCCGTTATCACGGTGTATTCAGCAATTCTTTTCCATTCCTTTGGGCAGCGGCAACCCGCGCCTCACTCGGTATAGGAAGTTGTTCGATTACAACTCCTTATCAAATGGTTCTAGGCAGCTGCAATTAAAAACAGGTGCAGCCGAGAAATTCGGCTGCACCTGTCCTGCTATTTAACTGGTCTTATGATTTGTAAGCCTGGTCGGACTTTGCTGCCATGATGAAATCATTGAGGTGCAGACCGTCGACCACGTGAGTCCACCAGCTCAAAGTGACCTTCCCCCACTCAGTGATGATCTGAGGGTGATGATCTTGTTCCTCAGCCAGCTCACCAATCTTGTTCGTAAATGCCAGCGCTTCCCTAAAATTCCTAAATTTATATGCACGTCTCAAGCGCTTTACCCCGTTTTCCTCGACGATCTCCCAATCCGGGATTTGAGACTTATATTCTTTTATTTCTTCTTCAGTAAGCGTCGCCTCCTCACCCTTTACGCGGGCGCAATCCATACTCTTCAGATCATCCATCGCTTATCTCCTGTTCAACGATAAAAAAACTAATTGACAAAAAAAGACGCTGACAAAAGACACTTTATTTAACCTGATCGGACTAACGCTTACTCGCCTAATTGAGCGATCTGGCGTAATAACCCGAGCAGGAGCAAGCCCAACTTAATCCCACTCCCAGTCGTCACTTCAACGCGCTCACCGCGTTTGTCTGCGTTTTGAATTAATAAATAAGCGCCGCTAACTCCAATCAGAGCGCCAACAACCGCGCCGGCGACCATCGTCTTGGTTTTCCAGCTT